>NZ_JBEXCY010000027.1:0-3393 GCF_040605515.1 Dactylosporangium sp. NPDC005572
ATCGGTGACGGAGTAGCGTGCGCGTATGGCTGGTGTGCTCAGCGTGGAGCAGGTTGGTGCTGCTCTCGGCGATCTTCGTGGGTGGGCCGGGGACGCCTCGGTCATCGAGCGGTCCGTTACCGCTGAGTCCTTTCTGGACGGTATCCGGCTCGTCGCCGAGGTGGCGCACGTGGCTGAGCAGGCGGACCACCATCCTGACATCGACATCCGGTGGCGGACGGTGACCTTCCGGCTCAGCACGCACTCGGCGGGTGGGGTGACCGAGAAGGATCTCGCCCTCGCCCGGCAGATCAACGAGTTGATCGGGTAATTCGCGTACCAAGCGAGGGTCGAGTCGCCCCTTTTCGTCGTACCCCCTCGGTAGTGTCCCTCCCATGAACCACTTCGACGTTGCGAGCGCGGCGGTCGAGGCGGCCCTGGCCGCTGGGGCTCGGTATGCCGACGCGCGCGTCATGCACCGGCGTTCCGAGTCGATGACCGCACGGAACGGGGAGATCGAGGAGCTGAGCCAGGACGAGGACGCCGGGGTTGGTGTCCGGGCGCTGGTCGGCTCGAGCTGGGGGTTCTTCGCGGTTCCTGATCTCGGGCGGGACGCGGCGCGGCGGGCCGGGGAGCGGGCCACGGCGATCGCCAGGGCGTCCGCGACGGTGCCGGGGCCGCAGGTCGATCTCGTGGACATCGAGGCGCGGGTGGACTCGTGGGCGAGTGCCTGCGCGGTGGACCCGCTCGGAGTGGCGCTGTCGACGAAGGGTGACCTGCTGACGAGCGCCACGGCCGAGTCGCACAAGGCCGGGGCGGACATCGCCGAGGGGCTGTATCAGATCTGGGACACGCGGAAGTGGTTCGTGTCGTCGCAGGGGCACCGCATCGACCAGCACATCCGCGAGTCGGGGGCGGGCATCTCGGCCACGGTCATCGGTGACGGCGAGACGCAGCGGCGTTCCTATCCGTCGTACCGCGGGCAGTACGGTACCCGCGGCTGGGAGCTGGTCGACGAGTTGGACCTGCAGGCGCACGCCGCGCGGATCGCGGAGGAGGCGCGGGCGCTGCTGACGGCGCCGCACTGCCCGTCCGGCGAGACGACGCTGATCCTGGGCAGCGAGCAAATGGCGCTGCAGATCCACGAGTCGGTGGGGCACGCGATCGAGCTCGACCGGATCCTGGGCTGGGAGGCGGCGTTCGCGGGGACGTCGTGGCTGGAGCTGTCGAAGCTCAACCAGCTTCGGTACGGGTCGGAGCTGATGAACATCACCATCGATCCGACGATTCCGGGGGCGCTGGGATCGTTCGGCTACGACGACGAGGGCACGCCCGCGCAGTCCAGGTACGCGGTGCGCGACGGGATCTGGGTCGGCACACTCGCCGGGCGGGACTCGGCGGCGGTCGCCGGGCTGGACTACGCCGGCAGTGTGCGTGCCGACGGGTGGGCGCGGCTGCCGATGGTCCGGATGACCAACGTCGGGCTGGTGCCCGGGCCGCACACGCTCGACGAGATGATCGCGGCGACCGACGACGGCGTGCTGATGGACTTCAACCGCTCCTGGTCGATCGACGACAAGCGGCTGAACTTCCAGTTCGGCTGCGAGATCGGCTGGGAGATCAAGAACGGCAAGCTCGGCCGGATGCTGCGCAACCCGACGTATACCGGCATCGGGCCGCGGTTCTGGGGCTCGATGGACATGCTGTCGTCGGAGGTGACGGCGTGGGGCACGCCGAACTGCGGCAAGGGGCAGCCGGGCCAGATCGGGCACACGGGCCACCCGGCCTCGGCGGCCCGGTTCACCAACGTGCGCGTGGGGGTGCGGGGATGAGTGCGACCTTGTCCGAGACCGACCTGGCCCAGCGGGTGCTGGAGCTCGTCGGCAGCGGGGTCGAGGCCGAGGTGGTGGTCGAGCGGGCGGCGCTGGCGCTGACGCGGTTCGCCAACTCGTACGTGCACCAGAACGTCGCCGACGAGTCCACGACGATCCGGCTCCGGCTACACGCGGACGGGCGGACCGCCACGACGTCCACGACGGTGCTCGACGGGCTCGACGACCTTGTCCGGCGCACGCTGGAGTCGATGCGGCTCGCGCCCGCCGACCCGACGTGGCCCGGGCTGGCGCCGCCGTCGGCGGTGGCGGCCGGCGGCAACGTCGACGAGGAGACGGCCGCGGCGTCGCCGGACGACCGGGCCTCGCGCGTGCGGGCGTTCGTCCACCAGGCGGCGGGCATGGACACGGCCGGCTACTGCCGCACCTCTTCGACCCGGGCGGTATACGCGAACTCGGCCGGCCAGCACGTCAGCGGCGCCAAGACGAGCGCCGCGATGGACGGCATCGCGCGCACGGCGACCTCCGACGGGCTGGCCCGCCTGGCCGCGGTGCGGATTGCCGACATCGACGGGGCGGTGCTCGGAGCCCGCGCGGCGGCCAAGGCGCGCGCCGGCGAGAACCCGGTCGAACTGCCCCCCGGACGTTACGAGGTGGTGCTCGAGCCGACAGCGGTGGCAGATGTACTGCAGATGCTGGCGGTCTACGGCTTCAACGCCAAGATGGTGCTGGACCGGCAGTCGTTCCTGGAGCTGGGCAAGGCGCAGTTCGACCCGTCGGTGACCGTGATCGAGGATGCCACGGCGCCCGATTCGACGTCGATCCCGTTCGACGTCGAGGGAACGCCGCGGCAGCGGGTCGTGCTGGTCGACGCCGGGGTCTCCGCGGCGGTCGTGCACGACCGGCGCACGGCCGCTCGGGCCGGCGGCGACGCCCGATCGACCGGGCACGCGATCCCGGGCGGGGCGAGCTTCGGCGCCGTGCCGTCCAGCATGCGGCTCCTGCCGACCGACGGCCCGGCGCCGGTCGAGGTCGACGGGCCGCCCGCCGACTCGAGCGTCGCCGCGCTGGTCGCCGGGGTCGAGCGGGGGCTGCTTGTGACCGACAACCACTACACGCGGGTGCTCGACCCGCGGACGCTGGTCGTGACCGGCCTTACGCGCAACGGCGTCTGGCTCATCGAGGACGGCGTGGTCACCACGCCGGTGCGGAACTTCCGGTTCACGCAGTCGTACCCGCAGGCGCTCCAGCCCGGTGCGGTGCTCGGCATCGGTTCCCGGGCGGTCGAGTTACCGGGGCCGTGGAGCGAGGCCGGCTTCATCGCCCCGGCGCTGCGCCTGGCGTCCTGGAACTACACGGGCGGCGCCTCGGGCTGACCTGGGGCGGAGCGGACAGGCGCCTTCTGGGAGAGGCCGGTCGCGAACGACCGCGACCGGCCCGAGGAGGCAGCCCGAGTCGCGGCCTGCGTCGACCCGGCCCCCACGAGCCGGCCGCGCACGACTCGGGCCGGCCCCACGACCCGGCCTGCACGACCCGGCGCGGCCCCACGACCCGGCGCGGCCCCACGACCCGGCGCGGCCCC
>NZ_JBEXCY010000027.1:3492-27691 GCF_040605515.1 Dactylosporangium sp. NPDC005572
CGGCGCGGCCCCACGACCCGGCGCGGCCCCACGACCCGGCGCGGCCCCACGACCCGGCGCGGCCCCACGACCCGACCCGAGGAGCCGAGGAGCCGAGGAGCCGACCCGAGCAAGCAACCGGGACGGCGACGGGGCCGGCAGCGTGGGAGCCGCCGTGCGGGAAGGCTGCGGTGTGCCACCCGGCATCGCGCCGTAGAGCGCCACAGCCAGTGGGGGCCGCTCCTCCACCACCTGCAGAAAAGGCACGCGCTCGCAGAAAGCCGCACCGCAGCCGGGACGGCACAAAGCAGGGCGAAGCGGCGTAAACTGCCGAAACATGGCCATCCAGTGCGCTGGCGCTGTGGGCTCAGGTGCTGGTGTGGTGCAGGTGACGGGAGTGAAGTTCTGCACATCCGCCCGTGGAATATCCGCAAGGTCTTTCGTCATCGGTTCGACACACGCCAGACTCCCAACGCACGACGCTGCAGTGATCGGGCGTAACGTGTGCACCGACCACAGATCGGTACATCGGAGAACTCTTACAACAACCCAAGCCCGTCCAGGGAGCACTCACCATGACGACCACGCCGACCCGGCCTCGGTCAGCCTTTGGCGCGGGGCCGCGCGCCGCGATCAGCGCCAAGACATTGCGGACGGACGGGTGGCGGGTCTCGCCGTTGTCCATCGCGGCCATTCTGCTGTTCTTCATCGTGTATTCGACGATCCGCATCTTCATGGCGAAGTGGTACTTCGTCGAGGACTACGGGTATCTGACGCCGCTGTACTCGCCGTGTCTGAGCGACTCGTGCGTCACGGGGTCGTCACACTTCGGCACGCCGTTCGGGGCGTTCCCGGCCTGGCTGCCGCTCGGCCTCGCCGCGTTCCCGATCGTCGCCGGCTTCCGGGTGACCTGCTACTACTACCGCAAGAGCGGCTACCGCTCGCTGTGGCTGTCGCCGCAGGCCTGCGCCGTGCAGGAGCCCCACAAGAAGTACAGCGGTGAGAGCCGTTTCCCGCTCGTCTTCATGAACTCGCACCGGTACTTCTTCTACCTGGCCGCGGTCATCCTGCTGATCAACGTCTGGGACGCGCTGCACGCGTTCAAGGGCGCCGACGGCGACTTCGGCATCGGGCTCGGGTCGCTGATCATCGTGGTGAACGTGATCGCACTGGCGGGGTACACGGCCAGCTGCCACGCCTGCCGGCACGTCATGGGCGGACGGCTCAAGCACTTCTCGAAGCACCCGGTCCGGTACAAGATGTGGACGCTGATCTCGAAGCTGAACACGCGCCACGGGACCTTCGCCATGACCTCGCTGTTCACGGTCATCCTGACCGACGCGTACATCATGGCCGTCTCCGCTGACTGGATCACCGACCTGCGCATTTTTAACTGAGGAACTCCGATGACCAACATCGAGCGACACACCTATGACGTCGTGGTGATCGGCGCCGGCGGCGCCGGCCTGCGGGCCGCGATCGAGGCAAGGCTCGCGGGCAAGAAGACCGCCATCATCTCGAAGTCGCTGTTCGGCAAGGCGCACACGGTCATGGCCGAGGGCGGCGCCGCGGCGGCGATGGGCAACGTCAACGCCAACGACAACTGGCAGGTCCACTTCCGCGACACCATGCGCGGCGGGAAGTTCCTCAACAACTTCCGCATGGCGGAGCTGCACGCCAAGGAGGCCCCGTCCCGCATCTGGGAGCTGGAGACCTACGGCGCGCTGTTCGACCGCACCAAGGACGGCAAGATCAGCCAGCGGAACTTCGGCGGCCACGAGTACCCGCGGCTGGCGCACGTCGGTGACCGCACCGGCCTGGAGCTGATCCGGACCCTGCAGCAGAAGATCGTCTCGCTGCAGCAGGAGGACTACGCCGAGCACGGCGACTACGAGGCCCGGATCCGGGTCTTCCAGGAGTGCACGATCACCGAGCTGTTCGTCGACAACGGCGCGATCTCGGGGGCGTTCGGGTACTACCGCGAGACCGGCGAGTTCGTGCTCTTCGAGACGTCGGCCATCGTGCTGGCGACCGGCGGTGTCGGCAAGTCGTACAAGGTGACCTCGAACTCCTGGGAGTACACCGGCGACGGCCACGCGCTGGCCCTGCGCTCCGGCGCGACGCTCATCAACATGGAGTTCCTCCAGTTCCACCCGACCGGCATGGTCTGGCCACCGTCGGTCAAGGGCATCCTCGTGACCGAGTCGGTCCGCGGTGACGGTGGCGTGCTGCGCAACACCGACGGCAAGCGGTTCATGTTCGACTACGTCCCCGACGTCTTCCGCAAGCAGTACGCGGAGACCGAGGAGGAGGCCGACCGCTGGTACTCCGACCCGGACAACAACCGGCGCCCGCCGGAGCTGCTGCCGCGTGACGAGGTCGCCCGCGCGATCAACAGCGAGGTCAAGGCCGGCCGGGGCACGCAGGCGGGCGGGGTGCTGCTCGACATCGCCAGCCGGCTCCCGGCCGAGCAGGTCCGCAAGCGGCTGCCCTCGATGTACCACCAGTTCAAGGAGCTGGCCGACGTCGACATCACGAAGCAGCCGATGGAGGTCGGCCCGACCTGCCACTACGTGATGGGCGGCATCGAGGTCGACGCCGACTCCACGGCGGCGGCGGTGACCGGGCTGTTCGCGGCCGGCGAGGTGTCCGGCGGCATGCACGGCTCCAACCGGCTCGGCGGCAACTCGCTGTCCGATCTGCTGGTGTTCGGCAAGCGGGCCGGCGAGTACGCGGCGGCGCACGCGACCGCGACCGGCCGGCGCAAGCCGACCGCGGCGGCGGTGGACGCGGCGGTGGAGACGGCGCTGGCCCCGCTGCAGCGGGGCGAGGGCGGCGAGAACCCGTACACGCTGCACGCCGACCTGCAGGACATCATGGGCACGCTCGTCGGCATCATCCGTCGCGAGGGCGAGCTGCAGGACTCGATCGTCCGCCTGGCGGAGCTCAAGGAGCGGGTCAAGAAGGTCGGCGTGGCGGGCGGCCGGAAGTACAACCCGGGCTGGCACCTCGCGCTCGACCTGCGCAACATGATCATCGTGTCCGAGTGCACCGCGAAGGCCGCGTTCGAGCGCAACGAGTCGCGCGGCGGGCACACTCGCGAGGACTTCCCCAAGATGGACCCGAACTGGCGTCGGATCAACCTGGTCTGCTCGCTCGACGGCGAGGACGTCCGGCTGGAGCGCAAGCCCCTCCCGGTGATGCGCCCCGAGCTCCAGGGCCTGTTCGAGCGCAGTGAGCTGGCCAAGTACATGACCGACGAGGAGCTGTGATGGGCACCAATCGCCACTTCCGCGTCTGGCGGGGCGACGACAACGGGGGGTCGCTGCAGGACTTCCAGGTCGAGGTCAACGAGGGTGAGGTCGTCCTCGACGTCATCCACCGGCTGCAGGCGACGCAGACGCCCGACCTGGCCGTGCGCTGGAACTGCAAGGCCGGCAAGTGCGGCTCCTGCTCGATGGAGATCAACGGCAAGCCGCGCCTGGGCTGCATGACGCGGATGTCGACGTTCGACGACAACGAGACGGTGACGGTCACCCCGCTGCGCACCTTCCCGGTGATCCGCGACCTGGTCACGAACGTGAACTTCAACTACCAGAAGGCGCGTGAGCTGCCGGCGTTCGCTCCGCCGAAGGATCTGGAGCCGGGCGAGTACCGCATGCAGCAGGTCGACGTCGAGCGCTCGCAGGAGTTCCGCAAGTGCATCGAGTGCTACCTGTGCCAGAACGTGTGCCACGTCATCCGGGACCACGAGGAGAACAAGCAGGCCTTCTCCGGCCCGCGGTTCTTCATCCGGGCGGCGGAGCTCGATATGCACCCGCTCGACGCGCGCCACGACCGCAAGGAGCTCGCGCAGGCGGAGCAGGGCCTCGGCTACTGCAACATCACCAAGTGCTGCACCGAAGTCTGCCCGGAGCACATCAAAATCACTGACAATGCAATCATCCCGATGAAGGAACGCGTTGTCGATCGGAGGTACGACCCGGTGACCTGGCTTGGGCGCAAGATCTTCCGTCGTGACCAGCTCGACGAGCCGGTGGCCGCGCACGCCGCGACCGGGTCCGGCCGGGCAGCGGACAAGGGCGGTAACTGGCACCAGGAGGGACCGCAGCCGCAGGGCGCGCCGGTCGGTCCCGACGGGAAGCTCACGGTCGCGGAGCTCTACCTGGACCGGGCCGCGGCGGCGTCGCCGTTCGGTGACGACCAGGAGTTCCCGCTACCGCCGGAGAAGCTCCGGTACCAGCACCCGTCCTCGCCCGACGGCCACTGAAGCCCGACGGGGCACGAAGCCTGACGGGGCACGAAGCCTGACGGGCACTGAAGCCCGACGGCACGAAGCCGACGGGCATCGAGCCGACGGGCACTGCAACGACTGATGAAGGGGCCTCTGCCGCTACGGCAGGGGCCCCTGTTGCATGGCGGCCGCATAACGGTCCGTGACCCGCGACTGGACCAGGCGCGCCACCGGGTCGCCGAGCTTCACCCACCACTTCGCCGGGCGGCTGAACGCGCGCACGTCGAACCACACCTCGCCGGCATCGTCGGTCGAGAGCAGGAACGACTCCTCGCCGCGCGCGATGTGGCCGGGCAGCGTACCGAAGCCGAAGCCGTACCGGTCGGGCTCGTCGACGACCCACACGATCCGGCACGGCACCCACAGGCGCAGCGGACCCAGGCCGATCCCGGTGGCGAACTCGACACCCACCGCGGGCCGGTCGGCGCCGGTGCGCACGCGCAGACCGGCGCCGCGCTGAGGCTGCCAGCGCGCGAGTCCAGCGCGAGCCGCAGCGAACACGGCCGGCCCGGAGCCGACGCGCACCCGCCGCGTGACGTGGCGGTAGCCGGCAGGCAGCCGGTCGTCGCGGGTCGCGCCGACCTCGGGGTACGTCAGAGTCACGCCGACGACGGTAGCAACGGCTCCAGCGCGGCGACGATCGGCGCGTCGGCCGGCAGCCAGGGCACGCTGTCCAGCTCGTCGACGGCCAGCCACCGAAGGTCACTGTGCTCGAGTGGTACCGGCTGAGCGCCGTTGACCAGCGTCGCGAGGTACACCTTGAGAATCGCGCTGCCGTTGAGCATCGCGATGTCGGCGCCCACGCGCGGGCCGACCTCGACGTCGACCCCGAGTTCTTCCTGGCATTCCCGGATCAGGGCCTGCTCCTCGGTCTCGCCGGGGTCGACCTTCCCACCGGGAAACTCCCACTTTCCGGCCATTTCGGGCGGCGATGCACGCTCGCAGGCCAGAACGCGCCCCGCGGAGATGATCGCGGCGCCCACGATGATCCTTGGCATCAACCGTTCGGTCTGCACGACCACCCACAGTGCCAGATCGAAATGAAGTTCCGGTGGCGGGCTATGCCCTGTTGTTCACCAGACGAGGGAAATGTGGCCGTGGACAGATCCACCGGTTGCTCGTCAGACTTGCAGACACCGTTGATGACGGGCAGGCTTCGAAACGGCCACAAGCCGGCAACGATGCCGTGGGAGGGTAGGTCGAAATGCGGGCCCGGTGGAGCGACGATCATCGTGACTATCTCAGCGATGCGCTGGCACTTCTGCAAGGCTGGACGCACGATGGCGGCGAGATCCGCCGGACGTTGCATCTCGACGACTCTCAGCATGCGGCATTGACGGAGCGAATGGCAGTGGTCGCGGATGCCGTCGGCGTCCGGCCGGACGTGCGTCGCCTGGACGGCCGCACCCAGATCCGCCTCCGTGTCCCGGGCACGACCGACCTTTCCCCTGGTGAGGTCACGCTGGCCGCCCGCATCGAGGACCTGTACAAGAACATCATCGCCGGCGCTGCATAGCGACGGCGCCGACGGCCATACGTCAGACGTTGAAGCGGAACTCGACCACGTCGCCGTCCTGCATCACGTAGTCCTTGCCCTCGATGCGGACCTTGCCCGCGGCCTTCGCCGCGTTCATCGAGCCCGCCGTCATCAGGTCGTCGTACGAGACCACCTCGGCCTTGATGAAGCCGCGCTGGAAGTCCGAGTGGATCACGCCCGCGGCCTCTGGAGCCGTCGCGCCGACCGGGATCGTCCAGGCGCGGGCCTCCTTCGGGCCGGCGGTGAGGTACGTCTGCAGGCCCAGGGTCCGGAAGCCCACCCGGATCAGCTGGTGCAGGCCCGGCTCCGGCTGGCCGATGGACGCCAGGAGCTCCAGCGCCTCCTCCTCGTCCAGGTCGGTGAGCTCCGACTCGATCTTCGCGTCGAGGAAGATCGCCTCGGCCGGGGCGACCAGCTTGCGCAGGTCGTCCAGGAACGCCTCGTCGGCCAGGCCGGCCTCGTCGACGTTGAAGACGTACAGGAACGGCTTGGCGGTCAGCAGGTGCAGCTCGCCCAGCTCGGAGACGTCGAAGCCGCCCGCGTAGAGGGTCGTTCCGCCATTGAGCAGTTCGCCCGCCGCCTTGGCCGCGGCGACCATACCGGCGCGCTCCTTGCGGACCTTGGCCTCCTTCTCCAGCCGGGGCAGCGCCTTCTCGATCGTCTGGAGGTCGGCCAGGATCAGCTCGGTGTTGATCGTCTCGATGTCGTCGGCGGGCGAGACCTTGCCGTCGACGTGTGCCACGTTCGGGTCGGAGAAGGCCCGCACCACCTGGCAGATCGCCGACGCGTCGCGGATGTTGGCGAGGAACGCGTTGCCGCGGCCCTGGCCCTTCGACGCGCCGCGCACGAGCCCGGCGATGTCGACGAACGACACCGGGGCGGGGATGACCTTCTGCGAGTCGTACAGCTCGGCCAGCTTCGTCAGGCGCGTGTCGGGCAGGCCGACGACGCCCACGTTGGGCTCGATGGTCGCGAACGGGTAGTTCGCGGCGAGCGCGTCGCCCTTCGTCAGGGCGTTGAACAGAGTGCTCTTGCCGACGTTGGGCAGGCCGACGATGCCGATGGTGAGTGCCACGACATGTCAGCTTACGGCCGACAAGGAGATGCCGAGCGAGGAGGTCAGTGACCGGAACGCCGAGGCCGCCTCACCGAACCGGCGCGGGCCGGAGAGGACGTCCGGGAAGGCGGGGTCGAAAAGGTGCGGCTCCAGCGACGCGAACCCGGTCCACCCGTCGTCACGCAGCGCGGTCAGCGTCTCCGCCAGCTCGCCGTCACCGGCACCGGCCGGGACCACCTCACCGGTCGCCGCGAGCGCGTCCTTGACCTGGAGATACGAGAGGTACGGCCGGAGCTGTGCGTAACCGTCGGTGAACGGCCGCACGCCGACCTGTACGAAGTTCGCGTTGTCCCAGGCGACCCGCAGCGCGGGCGAGCCGACCGACTCAATCACGTCCAACACGCGCGACGGCACGTCGCCATAGATGTCCTTCTCGTTCTCGTGCACGAGGATCATCGATTCCCGTTCGGCGACGTCCGCGAATGCCCGCATGCGGGCGAGCACAACGTCACGGCAAGCAGCAAAAGAGACCCCAGCCGGCCGATAAAACGAGAACATCCGCACATAACGGGCGCCGAGTCGCTGAGCGACCACAAGAACCCGCCGCAGCCGCGCCAGTTCCACGGACGGGTCGGCGAAGACGTCCGACTTGCCGATCGGCGACGCCACCGCTGAGACCGCCATGCCGTGCCGGGCGACCAGCGACCCCAGCGCGGCGACCTGCGCGTCGGAGAGGTCGACGACGTTGACCCCCCACGCGCTGCGCACCTCGACGTGCCGGGCACCGAGGGCCAGCAGCACCGCCAGCTGGACCGAGGGATCGGCGTCGATCTCATCCGCGAACCCGGACAGCGCCCAAGAAACCATGCGCCCAGCAACCATGCGCCCAGTATGGTGGCTTGCCGTGGAGCACAAAGCGGTGGAGCGAACGCAGACGCCGGGCACGGTCACGAGCATCGCCGGCGACCTGAGGACCCTCGGCGTGCAGCCCGGATCGACGGTCATCGTCCACTCCTCGCTCTCCCAGCTCGGCTGGGTGGCCGGCGGCGCCCACGCCGTCGCCCTCGCCCTCCGGGAGGCGCTCGGCCCCGACGGCACGCTGGTGATGCCGACGCACTCGCGCCACCTCACCGAGCCGGCCGACTGGGGCAACCCGCCCGTGCCGGAGTCCTGGTGGGAGATCATCCGGCGGGAGACCCCGGCCTACGACCCGCAGGTCACCCCGACCGGATTCATGGGCGCGATCGTCGAGTGTTTCCGGCGATTTCCGGGTGTACTGCGAAGCGCCCACCCGACGGTCTCGTTCGCCGCGCTGGGGCCGCGGGCGGAGGCGATCACCGCCGGCCACGCGCTGGACGACGGCCTCGGCGAGGGCTCGCCGCTCGCCCGGCTGTACGAGGCGGACGCCTGGGTGCTGCTGCTCGGCGTGGGCCACGACAACAACACGTCGCTGCACCTCGCCGAGTACCGGGCCGAGGGTCCGAAGCGGTACCTCCGGCAGGGCTCGCCGATGGTCGTCGACGGCGAGCGGCGCTGGGTCGAGTACCGCGAGCTGGCCGACGACACGTCGCTGTTCGAGCCGCTGGGCGCCGATTTCGCGACGCTCACCGGCGCCGAGCGGGCCGGCCCGGTCGGCGCCGGTACCGGCCGGCTCATGCGCCAGCGCGCCCTAGTGAACTTCGGCGCGCACTGGCTGTCGCTGCGCCATCGCAACGGCATCGATTGACGGTGTCCACTTCGCGCCATGTCCTCTCTGCGGCAGGCGCGACCGGTACGACGCGAAACGTTCGGGCTCCAGACTTCCGGCAGTCGCATCTTCGTGACCCGAGGAGCCCCCAATCATGCGATCCCCCATGCGTCGCGCCGCCGCGTTCATCGCCGGCGTGCTCGCCCTCGGCGGCGTGGCGGCCACCCCCAGCGCCGCGCACGCCGACCCCGGCGCCGCCCCGCAAGGCACGCGGGCCGGCATCGGCAAACCCGTCCGGATCACGCTCATCACCGGCGACGTCGTCGAGCTCTCCCCCGCCGGCGACGGCCGGGTGGCCGCGGCGGTCCGCCCGGGCGCCGGCCGCGAGCGCGTCACCTTCCACACCCTGGAGGTCGACGGCCGGCTGCGGGTGCTGCCGAGCGACGTCGTGCCGTACCTCAGCGCCGGCCGCCTCGACGCGAACCTCTTCGACGTCGAGGAGCTCGTCGCCGACGGCTACGCCGACGACCGGGCGTCGTCCCTGCCGCTGATCGTCCGCTACGCAGGCGGCGCCCCGGCCGAGTCGGGCGCCCGGATGCTGGCCGGCAACGGCCGCGCGCTGCCCAGCATCGGCGGCGCCGCGATCCGCGCCGACAAGACGGCCCTCGCCGGATTCTGGTCGGCCCAGTCGTCGGCCCAGCCGAACGCCCGGGCCATGCCCGGCGGCGTCGACAAGATCTGGCTCGACGGCAAGGCGCGCGCGAGCCTCGACAAGAGCACCGTGCAGATCGGCGCGCCGACCGCCTGGCAGGCCGGGCTCGACGGCACGGGCGTCAAGGTCGCCGTGCTCGACACCGGCGTCGACGCCACCCACCCGGACCTCAAGGGCCGCGTCAAGCAGGCCGTCAACTTCACCGAGACGGGTGACGCCGTCGACCACCACGGGCACGGCACGCACGTGGCCGCGACCGTGGCCGGCAACGGCACCCGCAAGGGCGTCGCCCCCGGCGCCGACCTGCTCGTCGGCAAGGTGCTCGACGACAACGGCTCGGGGTACGACTCCTGGATCATCGCCGGCATGGAGTGGGCCGCGGCCCAGGGCGCGCGGGTCGTCAGCATGAGTCTCGGCGGCGACCCGTCGGACGGCACCGACCCGATGAGCGAGGCCGTCAACCGGCTCAGTGCCGAGACTGGCACCCTGTTCGTGGTCGCCGCCGGCAACGCCGGTCCGGCCGCGCAGACGGTCGGCACGCCGGGCGCCGCGGACGCGGCCCTGACCGTCGGGGCGGTCGACCGCGCCGACGCGATCGCCGACTTCTCCAGCCGCGGCCCGCGCATCGGCGACCAGGTGCTCAAGCCGGAGATCACCGCGCCGGGCGTGGGCATCGTCGCGGCCCGGGCCGCCGGCACGTCGATGGGCCAGCCGGTCGACGACCTGTACACGGCCGCCTCCGGAACCTCGATGGCCACGCCGCACGTCGCCGGCGCCGCGGTCGTCCTCGCCCAGCAGCATCCGGACTGGTCCGGGGCGCGGCTGAAGGACGCCCTGGTCAGCACGGCGAAGACCACCGCCGGGGCGGCGGTCTACGAGCAGGGCGCCGGCCGCGTGGACGTGGCCCGCGCGGTGACCCAGGCGGTCACCGGCACGGCGGCGATCACCTTCGGCGGTGACCGCGCCAGCGACGTCACCTACCGCAACGCGGGCGCCGCACCCGTCGTGCTGACGCTGGCGACCCAGATGCCGGGCGTCACGCTGACATCGAACACCGTCACCGTCCCCGTGAACGGCACGGCATCGGTCCACCTCGATCTCGCCAACGGCAAACCGGGCGTCTACGGCGGCTGGGTGACGGCCACCGGCGCCGGCGGCATCACGGTCACCACCGCGCTCGCCGCGACGATCGACGGCCCGCACCACCGGGTCACGGTCCGCGCGCCGGTCTCGGTGCCGGTGTTCACGCTGTTCGGCGACGACGCGCGGTTCGACGTCATCGACTGGGTCGGCGCCGGCGAGCGGGTCTACGACGTGCAGGAGGGTGCGTACCTGATGCACGCGGTCATCGAGGACAGCGACCGGGCCACGCTCATCGTCGACCCGGAACTGGTCGTCGACCGCGACGTCACGGTCGTCCTCGACCCGGGCAAGGCCCGGCCGATCACGATCGAGACGCCGAAGCCGTCCGAGCAGCGCACGGTCCTGAGCTACTACGCCCACCGGATCACCGGCACCGGCCGTCAGATCGACCACGGCGTCATGCACTTCAGCAACGTCGAGCAGGTCAGCGTCACCCCGACCCGGAAGCTCGCGAAGGGGAAGTTCGAGTTCGCCTCGCGCTGGCAGCTCGTGGCACCGCTCGTGCGGGCGACGGCCGACGGCGCGCCGGTCGACCTCAACCTCACCGCGTACTCGCCGACGTTCCCCGGCACCCGGCGGTACCAACTGGTCCGCTACGGCGAGCGTGACCTGCGCGGCAAGGCGGTGCTGATCCCGGCGTCCCCGGACCGCAGTGAGGAGGAGCAGGTCGCCGAGGTCGCCGCGAAGGGTGCCGCGGTCGCGCTGCTCTGGCGCCCGGCGGACCAGTCGGCGTGGACCAACTGGACGCCGCAGGGTGACCGGTCGCCGATGGTGGCTCTGGCAGTACCGAATGAGGTCGGCACCCGCCTCGTCAAGGCGCGGACGCTGGAGCTGACGCTGACGCCGGCCAGCCCGTACCTCTACGACGTGTTCCAGGTCTCCGAGGGCCGGATCCCCGACCGGATCGTGCACAAGGTGACCGAGGCGAACTCGATGCGCATCGACACCCGGTACGTCGACAGCGGCGGCCTGCGCTGGGCCGGTGAACAGCGGTTCGGCTGGCGGCCGTGGCAGGAGTACTCCTGGAACGACACCAGCCGCACCACCGCGACCGGCGTCGAGCGGACCGAGTGGGTCTCGGCGGGCGACACGCTCTGGCAGCACCGGGTCGCCCACGACCTGCCGTGGAGCGACTGGGGCCCGCTGCAGTACGGGATGGTCGAGCCGCCGCGCAGCTACCGGCCCGGCCGCGGCAGCGACACCTGGTTCGGCCCGGTCGTCCGGCCGGCCGGCACGGCGACCCGCACCGGCGACACGCTCGCGCTGCGGATCCCGGCGTTCGCCGACGCCGCCGGCCACGTGACGATCGGCGAGGCGGACGCGCTCACGGCGACGCTGAGCCGGGACGGCCGGCCGCTGGCCACGCTGCCCGACGGCTGGCAGGACGTCACCGTGCCGTCCGGGCCGGCCGCGTACCGCCTGGCCATGTCGGTCGCGCGGAGCAGCGACGAGTGGACGACCGGCACTCGGACAGAGACCGTGTGGGACTTCCGCTCGGGCCGGACGGACCGCACCACCGCCCTGCCGCTGCTCCAGGTCGACTACGGCGTGCCGGCCGACCTGACCGGCACGGTGCCGGGCCGCCCGCACCTGGTCGCCGTCCGGGTGCCGGGCGCGACCGGGGCCACGGTCGAGGTGTCGTTCGACGACGGCGCGACGTGGCAGCGCGCCTTCGTGGCGGGTGCCGGTGGGGCATATGTCGCCATCATCCCCGGCGGGAAGGGCGCGGTCTCGCTCCGCGTGCACGCCGCCGACCGGGCCGGCAACGCGGTGACGCAGACCGTCATCCGCGCGTACGGCCTCTCCTAGGCGCCGGTGCGGGGCCGGCCTGCCTTCTCCGGCCCCGCACCGGCAACCGGGTTCGCGTGCCGTCGATCAGCCCTCGCGGCACGCGGCCCGGATCGGCACCACCGCACCACCCAGCCCGCCGGGGCCGGCTCGGCCCAAGCCGGCCCCGGCGGCACCAGAACCTCAGGCCAGCCATCCACGGCGGCCGGCCTGGAACGCCAGGCCCGTGCGGGTGTCCACGCCCGCCGCCGCCATCAGCCGCTCCAGGCGCCGCTGCACGGTGCGGCGGCTCACGCCGAGCTGCGAGGCGATCGACTTGTCCGGGAAGCCGGCGACGAACAGCGACAGCAGGAAGCGCTCCGACTCGTCGAGCGTCTGGCCGTCGGCGTCCACGAGCAGCGGCGAGGCCCGGTCCCAGTACCCCTCGAACAGCGCCACCAGCGCGTCGAGCAGCTCGCTGCGGCGGATCAGCGCCGCCGTGGGCTCCCCGAGCCCGAGCTCCTGGTCCGGTACGAGCGGGCAGATCGCGATCGCGCGGTCGGCGACGGCCAGCCGCACCGGCAGCACGTCGATGACCCGGGCCTCCTCGCCCCGCCGTACGCCGTCGGCGATGCTGTCGAGCTCGCCGGGCATCTCCAGCAGCGCCCGCTCGTAGATCGCGCGGTACCGCACGCCGCGCTCCAGCGCCGGGTTCTCCTCGGTGTTGTCGGGCCCGCTCATCGCGATCGGATTGGCCCGGCAGAACCACAGGATCTCGTCCTGGGCACCGTCCTGCAGGTCGCGCAGCCGCTCCCGCAGTGCCGCGGCGCCGACGACGATCTCAACGAGGTGGTCGGCCCGGCGGCGGCGCGTCGTCGCGCGGTACTCCTCGCTGAGCCCGGCGACGATCTGCCGGGCGGTGTCGAGGGAGCGCTGCCGCCGGGACAGCGTGTCGCCGAGCGCGAGGTCGGGCGGCAGCGGCTCGAACACGGGGCCACCCCGGACGAGCCCCTTGGTCCGCAGCGACTCGAGCAGCCGCCGTGCCTCGGGCACGGGGATCTCCGCGGTGCCGGCGAGCTCGTCGACGCCGGCCGCGGACAGCCGGACCAGCAGCCGGTACGCCTGCTGCTCGGCCGGCTCCAGGAGCTCCGTTTCGTCGAGCATGCAGGGACTCTACGAAGGCGGGGGCCGGCAGGCCAGAGGCCGCCGGCCCCCGCGACGGATCAGGCCTGGGCCAGCGGGTTCGTGGTCGGGTCGTCGTAGTGGACCGTCTCGAACGTGCCGTCGCCGTCCTCGTCCGTCACCGTGACGTCCTTGTCACCGTCGGCGTCGGTGTCGGCCGAGATCTTGTCGGCGACGCCGTCGAAGTCGTCGTCGCGGACGTCGGTGTCGATCTTGTTGTCGCCGTCGGTGTCGGCGACGACGCGGTCGATCAGCCCGTCGCCGTCGCGGTCGAGGCCGGCCATGTCCTTGATGCCGTCGCCGTCGGTGTCGACGAACACGGCGTCGAACTGCCCGTCGCCGTTGAGGTCGACGAGCTCGGTCTCCAGCGTGCCGTCACCGTCGGTGTCGACGGCCACGGCGTCGATCTGGCCGTCGCTGTCGGCGTCGTACGCGCCGGCCTCGGCCAGGCCGTCGTGGTTCTCGTCGACGGCGTAGATCGTCGAGCCGTCCTCACCCTCGACTTCGACAACCTGAGGGTCCTGGGCGCCGGTGTCGTACTCACTCATCGCTGTCGTCTCCATGTTCCGGGGGTTACCGTTCGGCTGCCAACAAACTTAGGGCACCGCAGGGCCGGGCGAATCCCGGAAAAGTGCCGGGTGACCGACAGTCCATACCCACGTCCGAAAACCGCCAGCCGCTGCCCCACCACCGGGGCAGGATGGGTGGCATGGAGCTCGACTTCGAGACCTGCCGCAAGGCGGCCACCAGCCGGGACGCCCGGTTCGACGGGGTCTTCGTGACCTGCGTCAGGTCGACCGGTATCTATTGCCGCCCGTCCTGCCCGGCGATCACCCCGAAGCCGGAGAACGTCCACTTCCTGCCGACCGCGGCCGCCGCGCAGCGCGAGGGCTTCCGGGCCTGCCTGCGCTGCCGGCCCGACGCGGCCCCGGGCTCCCCGGACTGGGACATCCGCGGTGACGTGGTCGGGCGGGCGATGCGGCTGATCGCCGACGGGGTCGTCGACCGGGACGGCGTGCCCGGACTGGCGGGGCGCCTGGGGTACACCGAACGCCACCTCCACCGCATGCTCACCGCGGAGGTGGGTGCGGGACCGCTCGCGCTGGCCCGGGCCCAGCGGGCGCAGACCGCCCGCGTGCTCATCGAGACGAGCCGGCTCGGGCTGGCCGAGATCGCGTTCGCGGCCGGGTTCGGCAGCGTCCGGCAGTTCAACGACACGGTGCGCGAGATCTACGGTCGCACCCCGTCGGAGCTGCGGGCCCGCCGCACCCAGCCGGTCCACGACGAGGGCGTCGTCCACGTCCGCCTGCCGTACCGGGCGCCGCTGCACGCCGAGGCGCTGCTGTCGTTCCTCGGTTCGCGGACGGTCGACGGGATCGACGCGGTCGATGACGACGGGTACCACCGCAACCTGCGCCTGCCGCACGGCGCCGGCCGGGCCACGCTGCTGCCGCAGCCCGGGCACGTCGCGGCGACGCTGCGCCTGGCCGACCTGCGCGACCTGGCGCCGGCCGTGGCACGGTGCCGCCGGCTGTTCGACCTGGACGCCGATCCGGCGGCGGTCGACGCGGTCCTCGGGGCCGACCCCGCACTCGCGCCCTATGTGGCCAAAGAAGAAGGTGTACGGGTACCGCGGGCCACCGACGGCTTCGAGATCGCGGTCCGCGCGATCGTCGGGCAGCAGATCTCGGTCGCCGCGGCCCGCACGGTGCTGGGTCGCCTGGTCACGGGGCTGTTCCCGACGGCGGAGGAGTTCCTGGCCCTCCCCGACGAGGCGTTCTCCATGCCCGAGTCCCGCCGGCGCACATTGCGCGCGCTGGCCACCGCCGTCGCGGAGGGCGGCCTGGACCTCGACGGCGGCGGGGACCGCGCCGAGACGGTCGCCCGGCTCAAGGCGCTGCCGGGCATCGGCGACTGGACCGCGCAGTACACGGCCATGCGCGCCCTGGGCGACCCCGACGCGTTCCTCCCCACCGACCTGGGCGTGCTGCGCGGCGCCCGCGCCGCCGGCCTGCCCGACGACCCGAAATCCCTCGCGGCGCACGCCGAGCGCTGGCGCCCCTGGCGCTCGTACGCCGTGATCCGACTCTGGAGGATGCAGTGAACCTGTCCTACGCCACGACCGACACCCCGGCCGGCCCGTTCACGACCGTCGTCGACGCCGACGGCGTGGTGCTCGCGAGCGGCTGGACCTCCGACGTCGCCGCACTGACCGGCCTGGCCAGGCTGGACGTCGTTCCCAGCGAGAAGGCCGACGTGGGCGACGTGACCAAGGCCGTCCACGCGTACCTCGACGGCGACCTGACCGCGATCGACGCGGTACCGGTGCGCCAGCACAGCGGCGAGTTCCTCATGCACGCGTGGGACGTGCTGCGCACGGTCCCGGCCGGCGCGCCCGTCACCTACTCGGAGTTCGCGGTGCGGGCCGGGCGGCCGCCCGCGATCCGGGCCGCCGCGCAGGCCTGCGCGCGCAACGCCGCCGCCCTGTTCGTGCCGTGCCACCGGGTGCTGCGCCTCGACGGCACGCTCGGCGGGTTCCGCTGGGGCCTGCCGGTGAAGCGCTGGCTGCTCGACTTCGAGGCCGCCCGCCAGTTGTCGGAATATCGCTTGGCGCCAATGTGAACGCTGGCTAACTTGGAGTGATGTCGCTGGCCGTCGTTCCCCCGGAGGAGCGGCGGTCAGCGAAGGCCAGAGCGCTGTGGCGGATGCGCAGCTACCTGCGGCCGTATTACGGCGTCACCGCGTGGTCGATGGTCGCGGCCGTCGCGTCGACCGCCGCCAGCCTGGCCATCCCGATCCTCATCCAGCACGTCGTCGACGGGCCGGTCCGCCACGGCGACACCCGCGGGCTGTTCCTGCTCGGCGCGCTCGCCGTCGCCCTCGGCCTGCTGGAGGGGCTGCTGAGCTTCATCCGGCGGTGGGCCCAGTCGGCGTCGTCGGTGGGCATGGAGGCGAAGCTCCGCCAGGACCTCTACGCGCACCTCCAGCGCCTGCCGCTCGAGTTCCACGACCGCTGGCAGTCCGGGCAGCTGCTCTCCCGGGCCACCGCCGACCTGTCGACGATCCGGCGGTTCCTGTCGTTCGGGCTGTTCTTCTTCGTGCTCAACGTCGGCACCTACATCGCCGTGTCCGCACTGCTCATCCACCTCTACTGGCCGCTCGGGGTGCTCGTCACGCTGAGCGCGGTCCCGCTGTTCGTGATCAGCCGGCGGTTCACCGCGCGGTACTTCGCCGCGTCCCGCGAGCTCCAGGACGAGCTCGGCGACCTGACCACCCGGATCGAGGAGTCGGCGCAGGGCATCCGGGTGATCCGCTCGTTCGGCCGGCGCGCCTACATGGGCGAGCGCTTCGGCGAGGGCGCGCGGCGCGTCCACGACCTGGGCGTGGGCAAGTCGCGGATGATCGCCCGGACCCTGTCGCAGTTCGACCTGGTGCCGAACGTGACGCTCGCGATCGTGCTGGTCGCCGGCGCGGTGCTGGTGGCCCGCGGCGAGCTGACGATCGGCGCCCTGGTCGCGTTCGTGGCGCTGCAGGGCATGCTGGTCTGGCCGATCGACCTGCTCGGCTGGATCATCGCCAACGCGCAGGAGGCCATGAGCGCGTCGGTGCGCATCTACGAGGTGTTCGACACGCCGCCGTCCATCACCGACCGGCCGGGCGCCGCCGAGCTGTCCACTGTGGAGGGACGGCTGCGGTTCGAGGGCGTCGAGTTCGGCTACGAGCCGGGCCGGCCGGTCCTGCGCGGCGTCGACCTCGACGTGGCGCCGGGCGAGACGGTCGCGATCGTCGGGCTCACCGGCAGCGGCAAGACGACGCTGGTGTCCTTGGTGCCGCGGCTCTACGACGTCGACGCCGGCCGGATCACGATCGACGGCCACGACGTGCGGGACCTGAAGCTCGACTCGCTGCGGCGGATCGTCGGCACCGCGTTCGAGGACCCGACGCTGTTCTCGATGAGCGTGCGGGAGAACCTCACGCTGGGCCGGGTCGACGCGACCGACGACGAGATCGCCGAGGCGCTGGAGATCGCGCAGGCCCAGTTCGCGTACGAGCTGCCGTGGGGCCTCGACACGCGGGTCGGCGAGCAGGGGCTGTCGCTGTCGGGCGGCCAGCGGCAGCGGCTCGCGCTGGCCCGGGCGGTCGTCGGCCGGCCCCGCGTGCTGGTGCTCGACGACCCGCTCTCCGCGCTCGACGTGCACACCGAGGCGCTCGTCGAGTCGGCGCTGTCGACCGTGCTCGCCGGCACCACCGCCCTGCTCGTCGTGCACCGGCCGTCGACGGTCGCGCTCGCCGACCGGGTGGCGCTGCTGGAGGACGGGCGGCTGACCGCGATCGGCACCCACTCCGAGCTGATGGCCCACCATGCCGGCTACCGGGACGTGCTCCGTGGCAGTTGACGTCCAGCGGTGGCGCGGTACCGCCACCGAGGAGCCCGACCCGACGGCCCGGGTCGCGAGCCGGCGGCTGCTGGCGTCGCTGCTGCGCCCGTACAAGAGCCGGATCGCGATCCTCGTCGGGCTGCTGCTCGCCCAGAACTTCGCCGGGATGGCCGGGCCCTACCTGGTGAAGCTCGGCATCGACCGCGGCATCCCGCCGCTCACCGCGGAGCGCGGCGACCCGAGCGTGCTGATCACCGTCGCCGTGGCGTTCGCGGGCGCGACGGTGGCGGAGTTCCTCACCCGCCGCTGGTACCTGGCGCTCTCCGGCCGGGTCGGCAACGCCGTTCTGCTGGACCTGCGCACCCGCGTGTTCCGCCACTTCCAGCGGCTCTCGATCGGCTTCCACGAGCGCTTCACGTCCGGCCGGGTGATCGCGCGGCTCACCAGCGACGTCGACAACATCTCCGAACTGGCCGACGGGGCGCTGGACGACCTGGTGCTGGCCGGCCTGTCGGTGCTGTCGGTGGCGGGCATCCTGCTCTGGCTCGACCCGCCGCTGGCGCTGGTCACGCTGGCGTCGTTCCCGTTCCTGCTGTTGCTGTCGCGCTGGTTCCAGCGGGCGAGCGCCCGGGCGTACCGGCGCACCCGTGAGACGATCGCGCTGGTCATCATCCACTTCGTGGAGTCGCTCGGCGGCATCCGTGCCGTCCAGGCGTTCCGGCGCGAGCGGCGCAACGACGAGATCTTCGGCGCGGTCAACGACGACTACCGCCGGGCCAGCCTCACCGTGCAGCGCCTCGTCGCGACGTACTCCCCCGCGATCAAGGTGATCGGCAACGTCTCGATCGCGATCGTGCTCACCTACGGCGGCTGGCGCGTCCTGCACGGGCACACCGAGGTGGGCGTGCTCGCGGCGTTCCTGCTCTACCTGCGCCGGTTCTACGAGCCGATGCAGGAGCTGGCCCAGTTCTACAACACGCTCCAGTCCGCGACGGCGGCCCTGGAGAAGCTGGCAGCGGTACTGGATGAGCCGTTCGCCGTCCCGGAGCCCGCGGCGCCGGCGCCGCTGCGCCACCCGGCGGGCGCGCTGACGTTCGACCGCGTGTCGTTCGCGTACCGCTCCGGCACGGTGGTGCTGCCATCGCTGGATCTGCATGTCCCGGCCGGGCAGACGGTCGCGCTCGTCGGCGCGACGGGCGCGGGGAAGTCGACGGTCGCCAAGCTGGTGGCGCGGTTCTACGACCCGACGTCGGGCGAGGTGCGGCTCGACGGGGTCGACCTGCGGTCGATCGCCGAGGACGACCTGCGGCGCGCGGTCGTGATGGTCACTCAGGAGAACTACCTGTTCAGCGGTACCGTGGCATCGAATATCGGCTTTGGACGGCCCGGCGCGTCCCGCGCGGAGATCGAGGCGGCGGCGGCCGCGATCGGCGCCGACCCGTTCATCCGCGGGCTGCCCGACGGCTACGACACCGACGTGCGCAAACGCGGCGGGCGGCTGTCGGCGGGGCAGCGGCAGCTGGTCGCGTTCGCGCGGGCGTTCCTGGCCGACCCGGCGGTGCTGATCCTGGACGAGGCGACGTCCTCACTGGACATTCCGTCCGAGCGCCTGGTGCAGGAGGCGCTGCGCACGATCCTGGCGTCGCGCACGGCGCTGGTCATCGCCCACCGGCTGTCCACAGTGGAGATCGCCGACCGGGTGCTGGTGCTGTCCGGCGGCCGGGTCGTGGAGGACGGGCCGCCCGCCTCACTCATTCGGGGCGGTGGGCATTACGCGGAACTCCACACACAATGGCGCGATTCACTCCTCTGACTGTCGGGTAATTGACAGATTCTGCGTCCCCGCGCATGAATGGCGGGGGTTCACGCAACCGATCTATCGTGGATGAGTTCATTCGTGGGAGGATTCTCGTCACGCTGATGATCCGGACCTGTCGCTTGCGGTGACGGCAGCTTGCAGAAGAGGACCGATGACTGGCGGACGATGGAGCAGCCAGACTCGATTCACCGTCGTGCTCGTCGGGCTGGCCCTGGTCGCCCTGGGCGTGCTCACGACGGTGCAGTTCCGCAGCACGGCGGGGGCCGCCGCGCTGGTCGCGGCCGGCGTCCTCGTCGGCCTCGCGGGGCTCTCGGGTGGCGCCATCGTGGTCCGGTCGACCGACCGCGAGGAGCGGCTCGCCTCCGCCGGCAAGGCCCAGCAGGACGGTGACGCCGAGGGCGCCTACGACCGTTTCGTGCAGCTGATCCGGGGCCACGCGCCGCAGGCCATCGCCTATCACGAGGGCGCCAACGCCGCGCTCTACGAGGCGGCCGGGCGCGAGGGCCAGAAGCTGCAGCCCGTGTTCGGGTACTTCCTGGGGCCGATCGCGATGTCCGAGCTGCACATCATGGTCGACATCCGGGCCGGCACCGGGTTCTCCATCTCCCGCATGCAGAACACCTATCAGGCGCTGCTGGTCGGCGCGACAGCGCCGTTCCGGGCCGCGCTGGTGATCGTCAACGCGGCACCCGACGAGTCGATCCTGTCCTCGGTGCGGCAGCTGGGCACGCTGCTCGACGCGCCCGTCGCGGCCGTCGCGTGGCGGCTCGGCGACCCCTCCGACGGGATCTCCGACGCGATCGTCTCGCTCAAGCGCGAGCTGCGGCGGCGGGGCCTGGAGTCGCCGCTGGAGGTGCCGTCGTTCGTCGAGGCCGACGAGCATGTCCGCATCCCCACGCGGCCGGTCTCCTCCGCATCCATTCCCCACCAGCAGGCCGGCGGGCATCTCGACGACGACGAGCCCGCCTACGTCACCAGCTCGACCGTCTACACCGCGCCGGATCCGGAGCCCGAGCCGGTGCCCGTCGAGTGGCCCGCCCCGGAGCCGCGGCGGCGCCCCTCGCCCGCGCCCCGCGTCTACGACGACTCCGCGAGCTGGCAGCGCGCGACCGACCTGCACTGGCGCGGCCAGCTCCAGGAGGCCGAGGAGGCGTACCGGGAGATCGTCGACGCCCGCGCCCACGCGCTCGGCTGGGACCACCCGGACACGCTGACCGCCCGCGACCAGCACGCGACCGTGCTGCGCGACCTCGACCGGCTGGCCGAGGCGCTCGTCGAGTGCGACGAGGTCATGACCGCGCGCATGCGCATCCTCGGCGAGGACCACCCCGACACGCTCACCAGCCGCAGCCACCTGGCGACGATCTACCACCAGCTCGGCGACCTGACCCGGTCGGAGGCGGAGCACCAGCGGGTCCTGGAGGCGCGCACGCGGGTGCTGGGCATCAACCACCAGGAGACGCTGATCAGCCGGAGCAACCTCGCCAAGGTGTACCAGGACATGGGCGAGCTCGACCGGGCCATCGCGGAGCACGACACCGTGATGCGGGCGCGGGCGCGGCTGCTCGGGCAGGAGCACCGGGACACGCTCATGAGCCGGTCGCTGCTGGCCTCGGCGCTGCACCACGCCGGCCGGCTGGGCGAGGCCGAGGCGGAGCACCGGGCCGTGCTCGGCAGCCGGTTACGGCTGCTCGGGCCGGTGCACCTGGACACCGCCGTGTCGCGGCACCGGCTGGCCAGCGTGCTGCACGACCTTGGGCGGTTGGACGAGGCCATCACCGAGTACCGTGCGGCGCAGGCCGTCTATGCGCAGTTGCTCGGTGCGAGCAGTCCGTTTGCGCGGGCCGCCGCTTCGGATCTGGCGCTTGCTGAGCGAGCCCTGCGCGGGGCGCAGGGCTCGCATCGTTACTAGGTCTTCGTTCGGCTCTTTCGTTCTTCGTCGCTTCGTTCGGCGCTGGCTTCGGCGCTCGCTTCGGCTCTCGCTTCGGCTCTCGCTTCGGCTAGAAATCGCCGCCGAAGTCGCCGAAGTCGCCGCCGCCGAAGTCGCCGAAGTCGCCGCCGCCGAAGTCGCCGCCGCCGGCCTCGCCGAAGCCCGCGTCGCCGTAGTCGCCCGGGTCCGCGCCCATGTCTCCGGCCTGGTCCAGGCCCTGGTCCATCCCCTGGTCGAAGCCGGCGTTGAAGCCCGCGTCGTAGCCGCTGTCGCCCCAGGCCGGGCTGAACAGGGCATCGAAGACGAGCAGCGAGCCGACGCCCCAGGCGCCGGCGACGAGTGCGGTCTTCCACCACGGCTCGGAGTACCAACCGGCGGGCACGCCCCGCCCGGCGACCCGGCCGCCGGGGTAGTAGTACGGCGTCGCGTTGCCCGGCTGCGGGCTGGCCCGGTAGCTGTGGCCCTGGACGTCGATCTCGCGGTCCTTGGTGATCTGGCCGGCGGCCCGGGCACCGGCGAGCGGCGGCAGGTCGGGGCCGGGGTCGAGGCCGAGCGCGAGGCGGGCCGCCCGCACGTAGGCGAGGCCCTCGAGGGACGTCTCGCGGGCCAGCTCGTACTGCTTCACGGTGGTGGAGCGCTCAAGCTGGGAGCCGGCGGCGTTGTACCGCTCGCCCGCGTCGACCAGCGCCTGCTTGACCGCCGGCGTGTCGCCGGAGAGGTTCATCACCTGCCCGCCCAGGCGCTCGTACCAGCGCAGTGCGTCTTCCCGGGCGTCGGCCAACTGCTGCGCCGCCCGCTTCTTGCGGCCGTTGCCGACCGCGACCGCCACGGCGACGACCGCGGCGACCAGCACGATGAGGACGATCCAGGTACCCATGCTTCGAAGGTACCTTTTCTGTCATACCCCTAAGGCATGCTGATCGACGTGGAACTCCTGCTGTTGATCGTGGGTCTGGCCGTCGGTGTCTTCGTGGGCTGGTTCGTCGCCCGCTCCCGGTCCGCGGTCGAACTGGCGAAGCTGGAGGCCACGCTCCAGGCGACCCGCGACGGCGAGGCCCGGCTGGAGTCCTCCCTGCGCAACCTGACGTTCGAGGCCCGCGCGCAGACCCAGGACGCGGTCGCCGACGCGGTCGCGCCGCTGCACGAGGCGCTGCAGCGCTATGAGCGCCGGATCGCCGAGCTGGAGCGCGACCGCGTCGGCGCCTACGAGTCGCTGCGCGAGCAGGTCCGCGCCATGCACGAGGTCTCCGGCGAGCTGCGCACCGAGACCCGCCAGCTCGTCGGCGCGCTGCGCGCCCCGCAGGTCCGCGGCCGCTGGGGCGAGCACCAGCTGCGCCGCATCGTGGAGGTCGCCGGCCTGCTGGAGCACTGCGACTTCGACGAGCAGGTGACGACCGTCACCGACGTGGGCGTCCAGCGCCCCGACCTGGTGGTCCGCCTGCACGGCGGCCGCCAGGTGGTGGTCGACGCGAAGGCCCCGCTGGAGGGCTACCTGGCGGCGATGGAGGCCCGCGACGAGCCCGCCCGCACGACCGCCCTGACCCAGCACGCCCGCCACCTGCGCGCCCACGTCGACGCGCTGTCAGCCAAGTCCTACTGGTCCGCCTTCGAGCCGGCCCCGGAGTTCGTCGTCCTGTTCGTCCCGGCCGACACATTCCTGGACGCCGCCCTGCAACACGACCCGTCGTTGCTGGAGCACGCCTTCGCCCACAACGTGGTCCTGGCCACCCCCGCGACGCTGGTCGCGCTGCTCCGCACGATCGCCTACGGCTGGCGCCAGGACTCCCTGACCACGAATGCGTTCGCCGTCCACCGCACGGCCCGCGAGCTCTACGCGAGACTGTCCACAATGGGCGACCACCTGTCCAAGGTGGGCACGGCCCTGACCACGGCCGTGTCGTCCTACAACCGCGCCGTCGGCTCCCTGGAGTCCCGCGTCCTGGTCTCCGCCCGCAAGCTGGCCGACCTGGGCATCAGCCCCGACCTGATCCCACCCCCACCCCAGGTCGACCTGTCCCCCCGCACCCTCCACTCCCCCGAACTGACCCCACCACCCCCACACCCAGCACTCCCCCAGCCCTCTACACCGCCGCCGTCATCTCCGCACCCGACCAGCCCACCACCACCGACCACACCGGGCCCGACCGCACCACCGCCCAGGAACGCGCCACAGCCCACCGCGCCAGGCCCGGCCGCATTAGGCCCGGCCGCACCACCACCAACCGGCACGTCACAGCCGACCGCACCGGGGTCCACCGCGCCGACGTCGACCACGCCATCGCCGCTATCGCCACCGCCGGCCGTGCCGCAGTCGACCACGCCGCCTTCCATCACGCGGCCTCCCGCCGGGCCGCCCTCCACTGCGCCGGGGTCTGAGGCGCTGGGTGCCCCTGCGAAACAAGGCTCCGAGCGGCATGAGCCGGACCCGGACCCGGACCTTGTGGGGACAGACGCCTCCGATCGGCCGACGGTCCACGATTCGGCCGCCGAGTACGCCATGCTCCTGATGGCCGCGTATCGCGAAGACCCGCCGCAGTAGCCGGCCACCTCCCGCCAGCCGCTGAGTCTCGACCGGCGCCGGGTGGCCTGCCCCGCTGGCCCACCACCCAGCCGAACCACTCGGTCTGCCTCGTCGGCCTCGACTCTTCGCCACACCGGCCCTTCGAAGTCCCGGCCCTTCGCCACCACGGCCCGTCGCGATTCCGGCCCTTCG
>NZ_JBEXCY010000027.1:27785-75946 GCF_040605515.1 Dactylosporangium sp. NPDC005572
CGTCGCGATTCCGGCCGTCGCGATTCCGGCCGTCGCGATTCCGGCCGTCGCGATTCCGGCCGTCGCGATTCCGGCTCGTCGCCCACCCAGGCTTTCGCCACCCTGGTCTTCGTCACCCCGGCCCTTCCCCAACCCGACCCTTCGCCACCCAGGCCTTCGCCGCTCCGGCCCTTCGCCAGCTCGACTCGATACCCGGCCATCCTCGGGTGCGGCGAATTGGCCAATTTTGCCCGTTTCTGCATCGCGTGGTGTGGGTGCGCGAGCGGTCCATGATCAAGGGAAACTTCTGGTCGCTATGACAGCCATATGTTTCCGTCGATCATGGAGCCGGCCTCGATGATCGCTGGTTGAGCGGCTGGACTGCCGGCCGGCGGCCCTGCGCCAGACGGTGCCGGCGGTCATCCTGCACGGGTTTGCGGCTCCGTGGACCAAAACGGCGGGAGCGCGCGGGGGTTACGGGTCGTTTGGGGGTTAATGACCGCGGGGCGTGTCGGTCGGTGTACGGGCGAGTGTCGGGGAGATGATCGTCCGCTTGGGGGCGCAGCGCATAGCGTCACGCGCATGTTTGGATTTGGCCGGAAGCCCGGCGCCAATGCGGTCAGCGCCCGCGGGGAGATCGCCCGCGTCGACTTCGGGCTGCAGAACGTCGATTCGCACGGGAACACCGTTGCTGCCCGGTACACCGTCGGCGTGCAGGTGTTTCCCGACAACGGGGCGCCGTTCATGGCCTCGATCAGTGTCAAGCTTCGCGGGACTGCGGGGCCCATGATCGGGGAGGAGACCTGGGTGCGGTACTCGCCCGACAAACCCGATCGGATCGATTTTGATCGGGAGCGGATCAAAGTGCGTGCCTACGACCGGGTGCGGGCCAATCCTGGGCTCAAGGTTGTCGTAGACACGTTGTACACGCACGGTGACCCGCCGATCAGCGTGATTGCCACGGCGCGCTGACCGCCGCCGGGATGGAACACGCGATCTTGGACCTGTGGTCCCGAATTTGTTCCCTTTATCGGATATTTCCGGGACCATGACTCCAAGATCGGCGAGCCTCGCGCGGCGCGGCGCGGGGCAATGCGCGGCGCGGCGAACGTGGTGGGCGCCGCGCTAGCGGCGGGCGGCGGCGTCCTCCAGGTCGTCCTCGTCGGCGTGGCGCGGGGTGGGAGCCACCGCGACGTCCGTGAGGGCCGCCTCCAGGGCCTCGACCTCGGCCTCCAGCTCCTCCTCCGGAGTGGCGGGGGTCGGGCGGAAGACGAACGTGCGGTACGCCCAGAAGCGGAAGACCATCGCCACCGCGATGCCCACCGCGTTGGCGATGTTGAACGCCAGGCGGTCGTCGCTGTTGTGCTCGCTGAAGTCGAGGCCGTACTTGGCGACCGCGAGCACCGCGCCCTGGATCAGTAGGCCTACGCCGTTCAGTGCGAAGAACAGCGTGTATTCGCGGCGGACCGTGCTGCGGTCGCGGGACTGGAAGGTCCACTGGCGGTTGAGCACGTAGGACGCCGTGGTCGCCACGACGGCGGCGACGATCTTGGCCTTGAGCGGGCCGATCGACAACAGCAGGTTGAGGACCGCGTAGTCGATGACCGTGTTCACGCCGCCGACGGCGGCGAACTTGAACAGCTCGGTCACGAGCGACTGGTAGCGCTCAGGCACGTACCGGTCGCGAAGATTGCTGGCAAGGCGCACCGTGCAACACTACGGGAGGTCGCCAAGCGACGCCCGCCCCACGCGTACCACTGCGGGCCAGGTCACCCATACCTTGTCACCTTCGCAATCACCCCGTTACCGCCCGGGGTCAATCACGCAGCGTCAGGCTCTTTCTTGCGGAAGACGATCTGACGGTACGACCAGAAGCGGAACATCGTGCCCAGCGCCATGCCGACGAGGTTCTTGGCGATGTTGTCGGCGAGCTTGCCCTCGAAGAACGGCCACGCCGCGCCGAGCACGTAGTGGCTGAACCACAGGCAGACCAGCGCGATGGCCAGGCCGACCAGGTTGAACAGGAAGTACAGCGTGTACTCGCGGCGGAGGTTGGTCCGCTCGCGGTCGCGCCAGGTCCAGAAGCGGTTGCCGATGAAAGCGATCGTCGCCGCGACCACCATCGAGATCGTGGCGGCGAGCAGCGGGTAGACGTCGGCGAAGAGCAGGACGTTGAAGATGCTGAAGTCGACGGCGAACGAGATCGCGCCGACCGTGCCGAACTTCCCCAGCTCGTGCACCAGGTGCTCGAACCGCGCGTAGAGGCCGCGCAGGCCGGTGGGCCGTGCCACCGGAACGGCCGTCGGCGAAGACGAGGACGAGGACTGCAACTCCGTCACCTCGCAGAGGGTACGGCACCAGTGACGCCAGCGGGACCGTCCTCGGCCGACCGGACAGTTTGCTCGATGGTGCGCAGTTGACGAAAAGTTCGCGCGAAATTCTGCGAGTGGCTGCGAGATTATCCGGGGTTTGTGCAGCGTTTCACAAGCTCTCACGGTGCCGCAGCCAGCGGGCTGTTTTAGTCTGAGGCAAATCAGCCGTGCAATTCACGACACGCTCGCCCCATCGCGTGTCGCCTTCCGGCATACCCCGGAACGGCTGGGTCAGTGCCGACCACGAGGAGTTCGCCATGTCAGCACCAGCCATAGTCCCCGGTCTCGACCAGGCACCGACGTCGCACCCTCGGCTGCTCGCCTGGATTCGCGAGGTCGCCGAGCTCACCAGACCCGAGCGGGTGGTCTGGTGCGACGGCTCCGAGCAGGAGTGGCGGCAGATCACCGACGAGCTCGTCGAGTCCGGCGCCCTGGTGCGCCTGGACCCGGAGAAGCGGCCGAACTCGTTCTGGGCGCGGACCGACCCCACCGACGTCGCCCGCGTCGAGGAGCGCACCTTCATCTGCTCGGTCGACGAGGCCGACGCCGGCCCGACGAACAACTGGATGGCGCCGGACGAGATGAAGCGGCACATGACGGCGCTGTACGACGGCTGCATGCGCGGCCGCACGATGTACGTCATCCCCTTCTGCATGGGACCGCTCACGGCCGAGCAGCCGATGTTCGGCGTCGAGCTGACCGACTCGCCTTACGTCGTGGCGTCGATGCGGATCATGACCCGGATGGGCAGCGCGGTGCTCACGAAGATGGGCTCCGACGCGCCGTTCGTGCCCTGCCTGCACTCGGTCGGCGCCCCGCTGGAGCGCGGCGCCGACGACGTTGCGTGGCCGTGCAATGACACGAAGTACATCTCCCACTTCCCGGAGACGCGGGAGATCTGGAGCTTCGGGTCCGGTTACGGCGGCAACTCGCTGCTCGGCAAGAAGTGTTTCTCGCTGCGCATCGCCAGCGTGATGGGGCGCGACGAGGGCTGGCTGGCCGAGCACATGCTCATCCTCAAGCTCACCTCGCCGACGGGCGTGGTCAAGTACATCGCCGCCGCCTTCCCGAGCGCGTGCGGCAAGACGAACCTGGCCATGGTCGAGCCGACGATCCCGGGCTGGAAGGTCGAGACGCTCGGCGACGACATCGCCTGGATGCGCTTCGGCGAGGACGGCCGCCTCTACGCGGTCAACCCCGAGTTCGGGCTGTTCGGCGTCGCCCCCGGTACCGACTGGAAGACCAACCCCAACGCGATGCGCACGCTGGCCCAGGGCAACTCGGTCTTCACCAACGTCGCGCTCACCGACGACGGCGACATCTGGTGGGAGGGCATGGGCGAGCCGCCCGCGCACCTCACCGACTGGAAGGGCCAGGACTGGACGCCGGCCGCCGACGGCCCGTCGTCGCACCCCAACTCGCGGTTCTGCACGCCGATCGAGCAGTGCCCGATCCTCGCCGACGAGTACGCCGACCCCAAGGGCGTGCCGATCGACGCCATCCTGTTCGGTGGGCGGCGCAAGACGACGATCCCGCTGGTGACCGAGGCCCGCGACTGGATCCACGGCGTCTACCTCGGCGCGACGCTGTCCAGCGAGACGACGGCGGCCGCGGTGGGCCAGGTCGGGGTGGTGCGCCGGGATCCCATGGCGATGCTGCCCTTCATCGGGTACCACGGGGGCGACTACTTCGCGCACTGGATCGCGATGGGCAAGGGCGTCGACGGCGACGCCAGCAAGCTGCCGCGGATCTTCTACGTCAACTGGTTCCGCCGCGGCGACGACGGCCGGTTCCTCTGGCCGGGCTTCGGCGAGAACTCCCGGGTGCTCAAGTGGGTCGTCGAGCGCATCGAGGGCACCGCGGCCGCGATCGAGACGCCGATCGGCCATGTGCCGACCCCGGACGCGCTCGACGTCGACGGCCTCGACCTGTCAGCCGACGACCTGGCGGCCGTCCTCCACGTCGATCTTGACGAGTGGCGGGCCGAGGTCCCCCAGGTGGCGGAATGGTTCACCAAGTTCGGCGACAAGCTGCCGGGCGTCCTGTGGGCCGAACTGGACGCACTGAAGGCCCGGCTGGGCTGACCGGACACGGAAGGGTGGCCGGTCCGGCAACGGGCCGGCCGCCGATTCGCAACTGTCCTGTGCACGGCTAACGGTGTTGTTTTGCCCGGTAGGTCGCTAGTCTTCTGTGCCGTGGGCTTGCGTGACCTGGTTTATTCGCTGTACGAGAAGCGTCTCGCCCGAAAGCTCGCCGGTAAAGCCAAGCCCGGCCACGTCGGCGTGATCGTCGACGGCAATCGCCGCTGGGCGCGCGAGATGGGTTACGTCGACCCGAACGACGGACATCGAGTCGGTGCGGAGCGGATCAAGGAGCTCCTGCGGTGGTGCGACGGCGCGGCCGTCAAGCACGTCACCCTCTGGTTACTGTCGACCGACAACCTGTCACGCCCGGCGCAGGAGCTCGATCCGCTGCTCCAGATCATCGAGAACCTCGCCGCCGAGCTGGCGGACGAGCGCAACCCGTGGCAGCTACGCATCGTCGGCGCGCTCGACCTGCTGCCCAGCGCCAGCGCCCACGCGCTCAAGGTGGCCCAGGAGAAGACCACCGACCGCAGCGGCGGCGCCCAGGTCAGCCTGGCGGTCGGCTACGGCGGCCGGCGGGAGATCGCCGACGCGGTCCGGTCGCTGCTGCACGAGCACGCCAAGGCGGGCACGACGATCGAGGAGCTCGCCGAGATCCTCGATGTCGACCACATCTCCGACCACCTGTACACGCGCGGCCTGCCGGACCCCGACCTGGTCATCCGCACCAGCGGTGAGCAGCGGCTGTCCGGCTTCCTGCTGTGGCAGAGCGCGCACTCGGAGTTCTACTTCTGCGACGTGCACTGGCCGAGCTTCCGCCGCACCGACTTCCTGCGCGCCCTGCGCTCCTACGCCAACCGCCAGCGCCGCTACGGCGCCTGAGCGAGCAGCTCCCGCAGCAGGCCGGGCACGTCCTCCGGCGAGTCGACGTGCAGGTCGGCCGCCTCGATGAGGGCGTGGCCGGTCTCCGCGTTGGCGACCGCGACGCGAACGGCCAGGAAGTCGGGGTCCTGCGCCGCCCGGGCGTCGAGGGCGGCGAACGCGCGCAGGTCGGCCAGGTCGTCCCCGAAGTACCAGGCGCAGGTCAGGCCCTCGGTCTCCTCGCGCAGGACGCTGCCCTTGTCGCGCTGGCCGGGCGGCTTCAGCTCGAGCACCATCCGGCCGCCCTGGAGGCGCAGCCCGAGCTCGCTCGCGCGCTCCTTGGCCCACTGCTCGATCTCGGGCCCCGTCTGCGGCGCGGTGCGCCAGTGGATGGCCACGGCGATCCGCTTGTACTCCACGAGCGTGCCCGCCGGCAGCTCCGCCCGGGCCCGGTCGGCCAGGTCGCGCATCACGGGGACGAAGGGCGCGGCGCTCGGGTCGGTCTCGACCGGACCGCCGGCCCGCTGCACCTCCAGCCCGTAGAGGCCGAAGACGGCGACGTCGGGCAGGTCGCGGAAGCGGTCCCGGAGGAACTCCGCGGGCCGGGCGGACACGATCACGACCTTGCCGAGCCGGCGGTTGAGCTCGCCCAGCGCCTCGACGATGCCGGGCGCGGGCTGCACGGAGCCTGGATCGTCGCGGATCGGGCCCAGCGTGCCGTCGAAGTCGAAGAAGAAGGCACAACGGCCGGCCCGCGCCGCCGTCGCTGCGAAGATCTCAGGGGCGCCCATGGTGTCCCAGAGTACTGATGAATTTTCGCTACGTGTGGGTAGCTTCGCGTACCTCACAGGACGGGGGTTCACCCTGATTTACCAAACCGATCTAGTGGATCCGGCAAGTACCGGTTAGCGTCAGTGCTGTGGCAGGGGGTTTCCCGGCCATCCGAGGCCCGGACCGCTCGATCACCAGTGAAGCCACGGGGCCCAGCACCCGACCCCGTGCGGGCGTCGGAGGACGCGAGTGCGGGCGGCGAGGTGCCTGCCCCCGGAGATCCCGTGACCGTTCGCCGTAGTCCCTCCGCAGCAGCCCCCTCTCCCCGCGGCCGGGCCCAGAAGGCCTCCGAAGCCAGTCTGGAGCCTGCGCCAGAGCCCGTGAAGGCCGTGCGGCGCAGCCGCAAGAAGGCCGAGCCCGGACCCTCCCGCCGCACGTTCGTGCTGGACACCTCGGTACTGCTGGCCGACCCCGGCGCTTTCCTGCGCTTCGGCGAGCACGACGTCGTGCTGCCGCTGGTCGTCATCTCCGAACTCGAAGGGAAACGGCACCACCCCGAGCTGGGCTACTTCGCGCGGCGCTCGCTGCGCTTCCTGGACGAGCTGCGGGCCAAGCACGGCCGGCTCGACGAGCCGCTGCCGCTGACCGACGCCGGGGGCACCCTGCGGGTCGAGCTCAACCACGCCGACCAGCACGTGCTGCCGGCCGGTTTCCGGGCCGACACCGACGACGCCCGCATCCTCGCGGTGGCGCTCGCGCTGCAGGCCGAGGGGCAGGACGTCCTGCTGGTCACCAAGGACATGCCGCTGCGGGTCAAGGCGGGCTCGGTCGGCCTGGCCGCCGACGAGTACCAGCCCGGGCCGGCCTCCGACGCGACCTGGACCGGCATGGTCGAGCTCGGCATCGGCGAGGACGACGTCAAGCGGCTCTACGCGGGCGAGGCGATCGACGTCGACGGCGCCGGCGACCTGCCGGTGCACACGGGCCTGGTGCTCACCTCTCCCAACGGCTCCGCGCTGGGGCGGGTGAGCACCGACAAGTCGGTGCGGCTGGTCCGCGGCGACCGGGAGGCGTTCGGCGTGCGCGGCCGCTCGGCCGAGCAGCGCGTCGCCCTCGACATCCTGCTCGACGAGTCGGTGGGGATCGTGTCGCTGGGCGGCCGGGCCGGCACCGGCAAGTCCGCGCTGGCCCTCTGCGCCGGCCTGGAGCAGGTCATGGAGCGCCGCCGGCACAAGAAGGTAATCGTCTTCCGACCGCTCTACGCCGTCGGCGGCCAGGAGCTGGGCTATCTGCCCGGCAACGAGTCCGAGAAGATGTCGCCGTGGGCCCAGGCGGTGTTCGACACGCTCGGCTCGCTCGTGCACGACAACGTCATGGAGGAGGTCGCGGCGCGCGGGATGCTCGAGGTGCTCCCGCTGACCCACATCCGCGGCCGTAGCCTCCATGACGCGTTCGTGATCGTCGACGAGGCGCAGTCCCTCGAACGGGGGGTCCTGCTGACCGTGCTGTCGCGCATCGGGACGAATTCTCGGGTGGTTTTGACCCACGACGTAGCACAGCGTGACAACCTCCGGGTGGGTCGGCATGACGGTATTGCCGCGGTGATCGAGGCGCTGAAGGGCCATCCCCTCTTCGCACACGTCACACTCACCCGTTCGGAGCGTTCGGCGATCGCTGAGGTCGTCACGGATCTGCTGGAAGACCTGCCATTCGAGCGTTGATCGATGCCCTAGTTGCGGGAAAGAGCCCGAATTATCACGTGATTAACATCACAGATGACATCGTTTGGGTTCTCACCCCGGAATGCACTAGGCGATGGTGGGTCTCGAGCGCATGACGCCAGGCATGTCGGCATCAGGCGCTCACGGTGCGTCACCGGTCCGGGCGAGTGTGGCTCGTCCGGACCCGGGCCGCACCGGGTCCCTGTCCCCGACGAATGGATATCTTCGTGATCCGGCTGTGGCACCGGGTCGGCATGGTTCGAGCAGGCAGTGCGTTGGGCGTCCTCATCGTGGCGCTCGTGGCCGGGCTCGTGATCGCCAACCGACAGACCCAGCATGAAGCGTCGGCCGATCCCGTTCACGCCGCCGACGCTGCCGCTCTCAAGGATTCGACGCCGTCGGCCACGCCCGCGCCGAGCAGCGCGCCGGCCGACGCTCAGAGCAAGGCGCAGGAGGCCGCGTCCGCGGCTGCCGCGCAGGCCAAGGCCGCCGAGGACGAGGCCCGCCGGAAGGCCGAGGAGGAGGCGAGCCGCAACAAGACGCGCGCGCCCTCGAACTCGCCGCCGAAGTACCCGGTGCCGTCCTCGTGCAACGTGTACTCGGGCAACAAGAAGATCGGCTGCGCTGTGCTGCAGGGCGTCGGCTTCGGGCTCGACCAGATGCCTTGCCTGGAGAAGCTCTGGGACAAGGAAAGCCACTGGACCACCACGGCGCAGAACAAGAGCAGCGGGGCCTACGGCATCCCGCAGGCCTTGCCCGGCAGCAAGATGGCCACCGTCGGCGCCGACTGGAAGACCAACCCGGAGACCCAGATCCGCTGGGGCCTCGGGTACATCAAGGGCCGCTACAAGACGCCCTGCGCGGCCTGGCAGCACAGCCAGAACACCGGCTGGTACTAGAAAAATCGCGCGAATCCCGGCCTTCGGTGCACATCACCGGGGCCGGGATTCTGCTTGAGTGGCGCCATCGGCGTGGACCTGTTACGACAGTGGCGTGAGCCTCGACGACGCCCGGCAGGACGACGCGATGCGCTTCGGCACCGAGGCCTTCTACGCCTCGATCGGCCGGGCGTTCGTCGTCATGTGTGCCTTCGTCCCGCTGCTGTTCGCGATCGAGTTCCTCGATCAGCTCAACAACCACCGCCTCGACCTGGACGGCGGCATCAAGCCGCACGAGATCGACGGCCTCGACGGGATCCTCTTCGCGCCGTTCCTGCACGACGGCTACGAGCACGTGCTGGCCAACAGCACCCCGCTGATCCTGCTCGGCACCTTCGTGCTGGCCGCCGGCACGGCCCGGTTCCTGCTGACGACCGCGTTCATCGCACTGGTCGCCGGGGTGGGCGTCTGGTTCATCGGCGACGCGGGCACCGTCGTGATCGGCGCGAGCGGCGTGATCTTCGGCTACCTCGGCGTCATCCTCATGCGGGGCGTGGTCGACCACAGCCTGTGGCACATCGCGGTCGGCGTGCTCATCGGCCTGCTGTACGGCTGGCAGATCATCGGCGTGCTGCCCGGCGAGGAGGGCATCAGCTGGCAGGGGCACCTGTGCGGGTTCATCGGCGGCCTGGTCGCCGCCGTGCTGTTCCGTCGCCGCAGGCCACGGGCGGTGGAGCAGGCCGACCCTCTGGAACTGGACCCCGAGCCCAGTTGATCGGGAGGGTTGTCGGTTGGTACGCGGCAGCCGTACCGTCACCGGCATGCGGGAAGTCGACCTCGCCATCGTCGGTGCGGGCCCGGCCGGACTGTTCGCGGCCTATTACGCGGGCTTCCGTGGGCTGTCCACCGCCGTCATCGACGCACTGCCCGAGCCCGGTGGGCAGGTCACGGCGATGTACCCGGAGAAAATGATCTTCGACGTCGCCGGCTTCCCGGGCATCCGCGGCCGCGATCTGGTCGCCAACCTCGTCGAGCAGGCCGCGCAGTTCAACCCGGAGTATTTCCTGGGTGTCCGGGCCGACGAGCTGTCCTATGTGGAGGAGCGGCCGGTGCTGGCGCTCTCCGACGGGCAGCGGTTGCGCTGCGGGGCGGTCCTCATCACCGGCGGGCTCGGCAGCTTCACCGCCCGCCCGCTGCCAGCCGCCGCGGAGTTCGGTGGCGCCGGCGTGATCTTCTTCGTGCCGCACCTCGCCGACCTCGCCGGCCACGACGTGGTCATCGTCGGCGGCGGCGACTCCGCGTTCGACTGGGCGCTCGCCCTGCAGCCGATCGCCAAGTCGGTCACCCTGGTGCACCGCCGCGACCGGTTCCGCGCGCACGCCTCGACGGTGGCCAAGGTGCAGACGCTGCCGATCGAGATCGTGGTCAACGCCGAGGTCAGCCGCATCCACGGCAACTCGCGCTGCGCCGGCGTCGAGGTGATCGTCCGCGGCGCCGAGCCCCGGATGCTGCCGGCCGACACGATCGTGGCCGCGCTCGGGTTCACCGCCGACCTCGGCCCGCTGGCCGGCTGGGGGCTGGAGCTCGACAAGCGGCACATCAAGGTCGACTCGACGACGGCGACCAACCTGCCGCGGGTCTTCGCCGCCGGGGACATCAGCGAGTATCCGGGGAAGGTCCGCCTGATCGCGGTCGGGTTCGGCGAGGCCGCCACCGCCGTCAACAACGCCGCGATCATCATCGACCCGTCGGCGCACCTGTTCCCAGGGCACTCGTCCGACAACGGGTAGGCAACCAGCTCACGACCGAGGGCGTGGGGCCGACGGCCGGCTTCGGCCTGCCTACGCCTTGAGGCTGCCGGCCAGCTGCTGGATCTGCTCCTCGCTCGCCCGGCCGACGACGACCACCGTCCGGTCGCCGCTCACCTGGACCAGGGCCCGCTCGCCGGGTCGCGCGTCGCTGTACCACTGCCACTGCACGCCGTTGACGGTCACCGTGCCGGCCTTCTTGGCCTCCTTGGCCACCACGTCGGCGACCAGCACGTCGGTGGGTTTGGCGCTCTCGACAATCTGCATGGCGCCGTCGTCGGGTGCGGTGACGCCGAGGCGGAGCACGTCGTCGGTGTAGGTCGCGGAGGCGATGCGCCAGTCCTTCGGGAGGCCCTCGGGCTTGAGCAGCTCGAACTGCCCGGCGCGCTGGACCGAACCGTAGACCTCGGTCGTGTCCACGGCCGGCGGCTCCTCGTGGCCGAGGAAGCGGTAGAAGACCACCAGGAGGAACACCGGGACCAGCAGGACGATCATGGACAGCGCCATGTCCCGCGGCCGGCGCCCGGCGCGCTGCGGGGGTGCTGCCGCGGTGTCGGTCTCAGCGTCGGTCTTGGTCTCGGCGTCCACCCTCCCATCGTGACCGATCGGGGTTCCACTGCAAACAGTGGGGAGTACAGCATGAAATGGCCCACGCATTGGCGAGCGAACGAGCGTTCAGACGCATGGCCTGACACCATGACGGATACAGCCGTGAACCACGCCCACGCAACGATGCGCGAGGAGTGCCGCAATGAGCCGTGAGATGGATCGCAACCTGGCCCTTGACCTGGTCCGGGTCACCGAGGCGGCGGCGATGGCCGCCGGTCGCTGGGTGGGGCGGGGTGACAAGAACGGCGGCGACGGAGCGGCCGTCGACGCGATGCGCCTGCTGATCAACTCGGTCCCCATGCAGGGGGTCGTGGTGATCGGCGAGGGCGAGAAGGACAACGCCCCGATGCTGTACAACGGCGAGCGCGTCGGCGACGGCACCGGCCCCGAGGTCGACGTGGCCGTGGACCCCGTCGACGGCACGACGCTGATGAGCAAGGGCATGCCCAACGCCCTGGCCGTGCTCGCCGTCGCCGAGCGGGGCGCGATGTTCGACCCGAGCGCCGTCTTCTACATGGAGAAGCTCGCCGTCGGCCCGGAGTGCGCCGACGTGATCGACATCGAGGCCGGCGTCGAGGAGAACCTCAAGCGCATCGCCCGGGTCAAGCGCTCCAGCGTCTCCGAGCTGACCGTCTGCATCCTCGACCGGCCGCGGCACGAGCAGCTGATCCAGGAGGTGCGCCGCACCGGGGCCCGCATCCGGTTCATCTCCGACGGCGACATCGCCGGCGCGATCAGCGCCGCCCGCGAGGGCAGCGAGACGGATGTCCTGATGGGCATCGGCGGTACACCTGAAGGCATCGTCGCCGCCGTCGCCCTCAAGTGCATGGGCGGCGCGATCCAGGCCAAGCTGTGGCCCCAGGACGACGCGGAGCGGGACAAGGCGATCGCCGCCGGCCACGACCTGTCGCGCGTGCTGTACACCGACGACCTCGTCGGCGGCGACAACATGTTCTTCTGCGCGACCGGTGTGACCAGCGGCGACCTGCTCAAGGGCGTCCGTTACCGCTCCGGCGGCGCGTACACCCAGTCCATCGTCATGCGCTCCCGCTCCGGCACGATCCGCTGGATCGACTCGTTCCACCGCCTGGAGAAGCTGCGCGCCTACTCGCTGGTGGACTTCGACGGGACCTTCTCCGAGCCCACCGCGGTGTTGTAGAGCGCCTCGTCGAGCGGCGTGTACGTCAGCCCGAACGTCTCCCTGACCCGCTCGGAGTCGAGCACGAACGGGCGGACGTGCTGGTAGCGCACCTCGAGGAACTCCTTGACGAACTTGTCGGTCAGCGCCGCGGCCCGCACCGCCAGCAGCGGATAGGAGCGCAGCCGCGGCGCCGGCAGCCCCGCCACCTTCGCCAGCCTGGTCAGGATCTCGCGGGCGGTGAGCGGCGGGGCGGTCGGCGCGTGCCAGGCCCGGCCCCAGGCCCGCTCGTCCGGTGCGAGCGCGACCAGCGTGTGGGCCACGTCGCCCACGTACGTGTAGGAGTGCGGAACGTCCAGCGCCCCCGGCACCCAGGCCGTCTTCCCGGCGCGCATCGCCGGCAGCGCCATCTCCATGATCGTGTACCGCGGGCCGATGTAGTCCGACGCCCGCACCTCGAGCGTCCGGATCGGCGCGGCCAGCGCCTCCTGCCACATGGCCACCCGCACGCGGCCCTTGACGCTGGTCGCCGCCAGGGGCATGTCCTCGGTCATCGGCCGGTCGACCGGGCCGTACCCGTACAGGTTCCCGGTGATCGCCAGCACCGCGTCGTTCTCCTCGGCCGCCACGATCATGGACCGCGAGATCGGCGGCCACTCCTTCGGCCACGCGTGGTACGGCGGGTTCACGCAGTTGTAGATCACCGTCGCCCCCTTGGCGACCCTCCGGAACGCCGCCGCGTCCGAGACGTCAGCCGCGACCCGCTTGACCAGCGGGTGCACCGGCCCGCTGCCGCTCCTGGTGACGACCGTCGACGGGGTCCCGCCCGCTGCCAGTTCTTCGGCGATGGCGGTACCGATGGATCCGGCTCCGACGATGACGTGCATTGCTGGCCTCCGATTTGTGTGAGCAGTGCTCTCGATTCAGAGCATAGGACCGAGAGCAGTGCTCACGCAAGAGAGCATGCGAAGATGGAGGCATGAAGGCGACCTCACTGCGGGCCCGGGTCCGGGCGGAGATGATCGACGAGATCAAGGAGATCGCGCGGCAGCATCTGGCGACGGACGGCGCGAACCTGTCGCTGCGCGCCGTGGCCCGCGACCTGGGGATGGTGTCGTCGGCCGTCTACCGGTACTTCGCCAGCCGGGACGACCTGCTGACGGCGCTGATCCTCGACGCGTACAACGCGCTGGGCTCGGCGGTGGAGGAGGCCGAGGGGCAGGTGCCGCGGGAGGCGCTGCACGACCGGTGGATGGCGATGTGCACGGCGGTGCGGACCTGGGCGGTGGCGCACCCCCACGAGTACGCCCTGATCTACGGCAGCCCGGTCCCCGGCTACCGGGCGCCGCAGGACACGGTGGCGGCCGCGACGCGGGCGGTGACGGTCCTGGGCACGATCGTCCAGGATGGTGCCGTGTCGGGCGCGATCCCGGACAACGACGACCCACTCCCCGGCGCGGAGGTGGAGCACGACATCCGCCGCATCAGCGGCGCGATCTCACCCGACGCCCCGCTGCGGGTCGTGGCCCGGGCGCTGTCGGCCTGGGTGATGCTGTTCGGCCAGGTGAGCTTCGAGATCTTCGGCCAGCTCCAGAACACCGTGACGACCCCGGCCGCGCTCTTCGACCACCAGATGCGGGCCCAGGCCCGCTACATCGGCATCCCGCCGGCCCCGCCCGCTACGAGGACGGAGTGAGGCGGGCGCGGGCGGCGTCCAGCCAGCGCTGGCAGACGACGGCGAGCTGCTCGCCGCGCTCCCATAAGGCCAGGGACTCCTCGAGCGTGGTGCCGCCCGACTCCAGCTTCTCGACGACGGTGGCGAGCTCGGCGCGGGCCTGCTCGTACGACAGCTCGGGGCCGTCCGTCTTCGGCTCGGTCATCTCCGCCTACTCCTTCGACAGCAACAGCACCGAATCGGTGCGCCGGTAGCCCACGCTCGAACAGACCCGCTCCTGCGCGTCACCGCCGGGGGTCAGGAACACCAGTGTCGCGCCCGCGGCGTGGGCAGCTCGGGTCAGGTGCGGGGTCAGCGCGCCGCCGATGCCGCGGCGCTCGTGTTTCGGCCGGGCCGCGATCCCCGCCACCTCGCTGATGCCGTCGCGCACGGCGATCGCGACGCCGCCGCCGACCGGCTCGCCCGACACGCCGGCTGGGTACTCCAGGCGGGGCTGCCGGTCCCGACTGCGGAACGCCTCGACGTCGCCGGGGTCGTGCCCGCTGATCGTCAGGGTGAACAGCCCGGCGCGCAGCACCTCGTGCCCGTGGCCGGCACTCGCCGCCAGATGCTCCTGGACGCGCTGCGACACGACGCCCTCTCCCCCCGGTGTCACTCGTTGACAGTTGCGGCCAGCTCGCCGTCGGCGAGCCGGATGCGGAGCTGGTCCTTGGCTGACACGGCGCCCGGCGCCCGGACCACGGCGCCGTCCTCGCGCTGGACGATCGCATAGCCGCGCTGGAGCGTCGCCGACGGCGACAGCGTGCGCAGGCGGGCGAGCGTGTGCCCGAGCTCGGCGCCGGCCCGGTCGAGGCGGTGGCTCAGGTTGCGGCTCGCCCGGTCGCGGAGCGCGGAGACCTCGGCGGCGCGGCTGTCCACCATGGTGAGCGGCCGGGCGATCGACGGCCGCGACCGGATCAGGTCGAGCCGGTGCTGCTCCCGGTCGAGCAGCCCGCGCAGCGCCCGGTCGAGCCGCTGCTTGGCCTGGCCGATCAGCCGCAGCTCATCGTTGAGGTCGGGCACGATCCGCTTGGCGGCGTCGGTCGGCGTCGACGCCCGCACGTCGGCGACGAAGTCGACGAGCGGGACGTCGGTCTCGTGCCCGACGGCGGACACGACCGGCGTCCGGCAGGCGAACACGGCCCGGCACAGCGCCTCGTCGGAGAACGGCAGCAGATCCTCGGTCGAGCCACCCCCGCGCGCGAGCACGATCACGTCGATCGTCTCGTCGCGGTCGAGCACCGCCAGCGCGTCGATGATCTGCGGCACCGCCGACGGCCCCTGCACGGCCACGTTGATCACCCGGAAGTCCACGGTTGGCCAGCGGCGCCGCGCGTTGGTCAGCACATCCCGCTCGGCCGCGCTGGCCCGCCCGGTGACCAGCCCGACCCGGGCCGGCAGGAACGGCAGCCGCCGCTTGCGCGCCCGGTCGAACAGCCCCTCGGCGGCCAGCAGCTTCTTCACCTGCTCGAGCCGGGCGAGCAGCTCACCCAGCCCGACCTGCCGGATCTCGTCGGCCCGCAGGCTCAGCGACCCGCGGGCCGCATAGAACTCCGGCCGCGCGTGCACGACGATCCGCGCCCCGTCGGTGAGGTTGGGCGCCCCGAGGTCGACCACGTCACGGTTGGTCGTCACGGTCAGGCTCAGGTCGGCGGACGGGTCGCGCAGGGTGAGGAACACGGTGTTGGTGCCCGGGCGCCGGGTGATCTGGGCGACCTGCCCGTCGACCCAGATCCAGCCGAGCTTGCCGATCCAGGCGCCGATCTTCTGGCTGACCACACGAACCGGCCACGGCTCGTCGCTCGTGGAGGCTGGCTGCTGCGGCGTGGTCATAGCGACACCCTACGCACCCGGTCTGACAGTTTCTGCTCAGGCGACTCCGTCCCACACCCGAACACAACGCTGTTCGCCCTCAGCCGCGGCCGCTGCCTACACGGCGCCCGTGCTCGGGCACGGTTTCCCTGCACGCGGCGCGACCGGCGCGGCGTCGGTCATCCGCGGAGATACTCCAGCACCGCCCGCACGCGGCGGTGCTGGTCGTCGTCGTTGGCCGGCAGGTCGAGCTTCGCGAACACGTTGCCGATGTGCTTGGCGACGGCCGCGTCGGTAACCGTGAGCGTGCGGGCGATGGCCGCGTTGGACCGGCCCTCGGCCATCAGCCCGAGCACCTCCCGCTCTTTGGGCGTCAACCGGGCCAGCGGGTCCCGCCGGCGCCCGAGCAGCTGCCCCACCACCTCCGGGTCCATCACCGTGCGCCCGGTGGCCACCTGCTCGACCGCGTCGGCGAACTCCGTGACGTCGCCGATGCGGTCCTTCAGCAGATAGCCGACGCCGCCGCGCCGCGCCGACTCCAGTAGTTCCTTCGCGTAGGTCTGTTCGATGTACTGACTGAGCACCAGCACCGCCAGCTGCGGATGCGCCTTCCGCAGCGCGATGGCCGCCTGCAGCCCCTCGTCGCTGAACGTCGGCGGCATGCGGACGTCGGTCACGACGAGATCGGGCCGGTGCTCCTCGACGGCGGCCGTCAACGCCGCGGCGTCGCCGACCGCGGCGGCCACCTCGTGGCCGAACCGGGTCAACAGTCCGGTGATGCCCTCCCGGATGAGCACGCCGTCCTCGGCGATCACAATTCGCACGGAATCTCCACATGCACCACCGTCGGCCCGCCTGGCGGACTGGCCAACGCCACCTTGCCGTCAATGGCCGCGACCCGGTCGACCAGCCCGGTGAGGCCGGTGCCACGCGCCGGATCCGCGCCGCCCTGCCCATCGTCGCGCACCTGCACGCTCAGCCGCCCGTAGCGCACCGACGCCGCCACCTTCGCCCGCTTGGCGCCGCTGTGCTTGGTGACGTTGGTCAGCGCCTCGACCACCGCGAAATACGCCGCGACCTCCACGTGCTGCGGCAGCCGGTCCGGCAGGCTCAGGTCCAGGTCGACCGGCAGCACCGCCCGGTCGGCGACCTCGTGCAGCGCGGCATCCAGCCCCCGGTCGGTGAGGATCTTCGGATGCACCCCGCGGATCAGCTCCCGCAGGTCGTCGAGCGCCTCCCTGGTCAGCCGGTGCGCGCGCTCGACCGACACGGCGGCCGGTGACCCCTCGGGCAGCTCGAGCCGGGCGAGCCCGAGCTCGATGTTGAGCGCGACCAGGCGCTGCTGCGCGCCGTCGTGCAGGTCGCGCTCGATCCGCCGCCGCTCGATCTCGAAGGCGTCGACCAGCCGCGCGCGCGACCGGTTGAGCTCGATCATCCGCGGGTCGTCGTCGCGCGGCCCGAGCACAGCGCGGGTGACCGCGGCCCGGGCGACGGCCCAGGCGATCAGCCCGTAGGCATACAGCACCGCGACGACGAACCCGAACGCCGACATCGACAGCGTCCAGACCAGCGGCACGTCATCGATGTAGAACGGCGCGAACCACAGCGCGAACAACGCATACACGCCCAGGGCGATGACGATCGAGTCGAGCCAGCACATGATCGAGACCAGCGCCATCGCGTAGCCGAGCTCGCGCCAGGTCGCCGCCTCCTTCAGCCGGAACCAGACCCACGTGCGGAAGCCCGGCTCGTCCGGCGCGCGGTGCGGGTCGGGCAGCTCCTCGCTCTCGACGAGGGTGATGCGCCACCGCTCGATCCGGGCGACGGCGACGCCGGACAGCGCGATCGCCACGAACGCCGCCAGCCCCACCACCACGACGCTGAACAGCGTGCCCAGCACGAGCAGCGCCGTGAGCACCCCCAGGGTGGCGAGCCCCAGCACGGCGCTCGTGGCGACATAGGCGAACCCGCGCCACGGCCATCGCGACGTGAGGAGCTTGGTGGGGCGCATATGCAGCGCTTCGAAGGCGGATCGGACTGGCACAGACGCGACGGTACCGCCGGTGCGGGGCGGGCACAGTAGAGCAGGGTCTACTGAAAAGAGTCGACTCTGCTCGACTGTGCCCGCGCCTCGGAACGGGTTTGCTCGAACCCGTGACAACGACACTGCAGACCCGCCAAGCCGTCGAGCTGTGGTCCGTGACCCGTCGCTTCGGCGCCGGCGAGCACACGGTGACCGCGCTCAACCACATCACCGTCGGGTTCGCCCCGGCGAGCTTCACCGCCGTGATGGGCCCGTCCGGTTCGGGCAAGTCGACGCTGCTGCACTGCGCCGCCGGGCTCGACCGGGTGACCGAGGGGCGGGTGCTGATCGACGGCGTCGACCTCACGCCCCTGTCCGAGAAGGCGCTGACGCGGGTGCGCCGCGAGCGGGTCGGGTTCGTGTTCCAGGCGTTCAACCTGGTCGGCGCGCTGACCGCCGAGCAGAATGTCGAGCTGCCGCTGCGCCTCGCCGGCCGGCGGGCCGCCGCCGGCCAGGTTCGCTCGATGCTGCGGGAGGTCGGCCTCGCCGACCGGGCGACGCACCGGCCGAGCGAGCTGTCGGGCGGCCAGCAGCAACGGGTGGCGATCGCCCGTGCGCTCGTCACCGAGCCGGCCGTGCTCTTCGCCGACGAGCCGACCGGAGCGCTCGACAACACCGCCTCGCGCGAGGTGCTGCGGCTGCTGCGATCGGCCGTCGACCGGCACGCGCAGACGGTCGTCATGGTGACCCATGACCCGCTCGCGGCGGCGCACGCCGACCGGGTGCTGTTCCTGGCCGACGGTGCGATCGTCGACGAGCTGCGGGAGCCCCGCGGCGCCGAGCAGATCGCGTCCCGGATGGCCCACCTGGAGACGAGGGGCCTCGGATGATCCTCGCCAAAGAAATGGTCCGGCACCGCTGGGCAAGCTTCCTCGGCACGTTCGCCGCCCTGGCCGTCGGCGTGGCGGTCATCTCCGGCAGCCTCGCGCTGTGGGCGTCCGCGCAGCCGCGCACGCCGAAGCCGTTGGCGGCGGCCGAGGTGCTGATCGCGTCGCCGAGCTACGACCCGCCGGAGGGCGGGTTCCCAACCTATCGCCCGTGGTCGCCCGAGGAGGTCGACGAGCTGGTCGCGCGGGCCGGCCGGGCGGCCGGGGTGGCGGCCGCGATCCCCGACCGGACGTTCTACGTGCAGCGGCTCGTCGACGGCAGACCGGTCGGCAACGCGCGCGACGCCGTCCACAGTGGACGGGGGTGGGCGTCGGCCGGCCTCAGCCCTTACCAACTGCTGCAAGGGAGCGCGCCGGACAGGCCCGGCGGGGTCGTGGTCGACGCCGCGCTCGGGGTGCCGGTCGGCGGGCAGCTGCCGGTCCTCACCGCCTCGGGACCGGCCACGTGGACGGTGACCGGGACGATCGACGGGCCGGGGCTGTATGTCGACGATGCGACCGCCCGGTCGCTGGCCGGCGGCGTCACCGTGATCGGGCTCCGGCTCACGCCCGGCGCCGATGCGGAGCGCGTGGCCGAAGGGCTGGGGCTCGGCGCGCTGGGCGAGCCGCTGACCGGCGCCGAGCGGTCTGCTGCCGAGCCGGCGCAGGATACGCGGACACGCTGGCTCGGGGCGCAGCTGATCATCGCGACGGTGCTCGTAGGCGGGTTCGTGGCGGTATTCGTCGTGGCCTCCACGTGCGCGTTCAGCGCGGCGCAGCGGCGGCGGGAGATCGGGCTGCTGCGGGCGATCGGGGCGACGCCGGGGCAGGTGCGGCGCCTGTTGCTGGCCGAGGTGCTGCTCGTCGCGCTGGGCGCGGGCGTGCTCGGCGCGGTCGGCGGGGCGCTGCTGGCCCCGCTGCTGGAGGGGCCGTTCGTGGCGGTCGGGCTGGAGCCGGCCGGGTTCCGGGTCGGGCTGTCGTGGTGGGCGATGGCGGCGGCGCTGGCCGCCGGGATGGTCGTGGCGGCGCTCGGGGTATGGATGTCGGCGCGGCGGGCGAGTCGCGTGCCGGCGCTGGACGCGCTGCGCGAGGCGGCTGCGGAGAAGCGGCCGATGACGCTGTCCCGCTGGATCTTCGGCGGCCTGGGCGTCGTGGCCGGCGGCGGGCTCGCGGCGCTGCTGCCGGGATCGACCGCGGAGCAGAAGCCGACGATCGTGCTCGGCTCGGCGATGGTGCTGCTGGTCGCGGCCGCGCTGCTGGCGCCGGCCGTGGTGGTTCCGCTGGTCCGGCTGGTGACCTGGCCGTTCCGGCGGGGCGCCACGGGCATGCTGGTCCGCGAGGGCACCACGGTGGCGGCGCGGCGGGTGGCGTCGACGGCCGCGCCGGTGCTGGCGGCGGTGGGGTTCGCCGTGTTGCTGGTGGGCACGTTCCAGACCGCCAACGAGGCCGTCGGCATCGAGGACACCGCGAAGATCCCCGAGCGGGCGGTCGCCGCGCCCGCGGCGGCGGCGCCGGGCCTGACCGAAGCGGCGGTGCATGCGCAGCGGGGGCGGTCGGAGCTGTCCAGCGTGGTGTACCTGGCGTCAGGCGAGCCGATCCGGGCGACGGGGTCGGCCGAGGTCGACGGGCTGGTCGTGGCACCGTCCCTGGGCTGGCGGGTCGGGGAGTCCGTGGCGCTGCGGTTCGTGGACGGCACGGTGCAGCCGGTGACGGTCGCTCAGGTGAGCGACGAGGTGTTCATCGACACGGTCGTGCTGCCCCGGGCGCTCGTGCGGACGCACGATCCGACGGCGCTGACCGAGGTGGTGTACCTGGCCGGGCCGTTCACGCCGGTGGCGGGGGCGGAGGAGCTGACGGCCAGGGCGTATGTCGAGCGTCAGGCGGCCGAGGAGGGCGACCTGATCAACCTGTTCCTGGCGGTGCTGCTCGGGATCTCCGTCGGGTATACCGGGCTGGCGGTGGCCAACACGCTGCTGATGGCGACGTATGGGCGGCGGCAGGAGTTCGTCACCCTCCACCGCACCGGTGCGACGACGGGGCAGACGTTACGGGTCGTCGTGGTCGAGGCAATGGTCGCGGTGGCGGCGGGGACGCTGCTGGGGCTCGCGGTGGCAGTGCCGGCGCTGTTCGAGGCGCGGGCCGGGCTGGCCGAGGAGATCGGGGCGGATGTGACCCTGGTCATGCCGTGGGGCACGCTCGCGGCGGTGGTCGGCGTGTGCGGTGGGCTGGCGGTGACGGCGAGCGCGCTGCCGTTCCTGCGGCGGGGCGGGCTGCCGCTCTTGCGGCGAGGCGGTTCGGCGGCGGGGGCACGTACCATGGCGGGGTGACTGGTTCGAAGCGTGTCCTGCTTGCCAAGCCGCGCGGCTACTGCGCCGGCGTGGACCGAGCGGTCCAGACCGTCGAGGAAGCGCTCAAGCTGTACGGCGCGCCGATCTACGTCCGCAAGGAGATCGTGCACAACAAGCACGTCGTGAGCACTCTGCAGGCGAAGGGCGCGATCTTCGTCGAGGAGAACGACGAGGTGCCGGAGGGGGCGATCGTGGTGTTCTCGGCCCACGGGGTCGCGCCCGAGGTACACGACCAGGCGAAGTCCCGTTCGCTGAAGGCCATCGACGCGACCTGCCCGCTGGTGACCAAGGTCCACCAGGAGGCTCGCCGGTTCGCCGCCGAGGACTACGACATTCTGCTCATCGGTCACGAAGGGCACGAAGAGGTCGTCGGCACGACCGGTGAGGCTCCGACGCACATCCAGCTCGTCGACGGGCCGGACAGCGTCGACAAGGTCACCGTCCGTGACCCGTCGAAGGTGGTCTGGCTGTCGCAGACGACGCTGTCGGTGGACGAGACGCTGGAGACGGTCGCGCGGCTCAAGACGAAGCTGCCGCTGCTGATGTCGCCGCCGAGCGACGACATCTGCTACGCGACGTCGAACCGGCAGGACGCGGTCAAGGCCATGGCGCCGAACTGCGACCTGGTGCTCGTCGTCGGCTCGCAGAACTCGTCGAACTCGCAGCGGCTGCGCGAGGTCGCGGTCGACGCGGGGGCCAAGGCGGGCTACCTGATCGACTACGCCAGCGAGATCCAGGACGAGTGGCTCACCGGCGCGACGACCGTCGGCGTCACGTCGGGCGCGTCGGTGCCGGACGAGCTGGTGATGGAGGTGCTCGACTTCCTCGCCGAGCGCGGGTTCGGCGACGTCGCCGAGATCACCACGGCGCAGGAGAAGCTGGTGTTCTCCCTGCCGCAGGAGCTCAAGCGCGACATGAAGGCCGGCGCCGCCGCCCGCGCGGCCGAGGTTGCCAAGACCCTGAGCTGACCGCCTCGGCCGGAGCGCCGTCGGGGACACGGAAGCCGGGAACACGCGGGCCGGCGCCCAGAGCGGGCCGGCGCCCAGAGCGAGCCGGCCGGGCAGGTGAGTGCGCCCGAAGCGAGCCGTGTCCAGACGCTGAAACCAATGCGAGCCGAACCCCTGTGCGGGTTCGGCTCGCGCCGGCTGTGGTTACGCGTTGTCGTTCTTGATTTCGTTGACCAGGGCCTCGCGGTCGTCGTCGCCGAAGGTGTGCTTCTGGCGGTCTGCGTCCACCAGCTCGTACAGGACGCTCTGGGTCTTCTCCACCTGGGGCAGGTCCGTCAGCTGGACCTGGCCGCGCTCGCCCGCCGACTCGATGGTCAGGGTGCCGCAGCCCAGCATGCGCTCGAAGAGCGTGTGCGAGAACGATACGTCGTTCACGCGGCCCAGCGGGATGTCACGGCCGCTGCGCGAGAACACGCCGCTGCGCATGATGACCCGTTCGTTCGTGAACACGTAATGCGTGGTGCGCCACTTGATCCAGGGCCACACCGTCACCACGATGACCAGGACCAACGCGACGGCCGCGATGATCAGGATGCCGATGCCGGCCAGGCTGGTGAAGATCGCGACCGCGGCGACCGCGGCCGCGGCCAGCACGAACCAGACCACCGGCAGGACCAGCGCCTTCCAGTGGGGGTGCAGGTGCAGCACCACCTGCTCGTCCTTGGTGAGGACGCTTTCCGGGAACCCCACGCCAACCTCCTCGTTCATGAATGTCGGCAGTGAGGCTAGACCCTCCGGGCACGGAGGGGCACTCCGCTACCCGGCCGGATCTGGCCTGACGTGCACGACGTCGCCGGCAGCGACCGCATGGATCACGCCGAAACCGTCCGTGACCTGCAGTCTTCCGTCATCGTCGATCCCGGTGGCGACTCCCGTCAACGAGACGCCGCCCGGGAGGGACGCCTGGACCCGGCGGCCGATGGTGCCGCAGTGGAAGAGGTAGGCCTCGCGGAGGCCCGACGCGGCGGGGTCGCCCCCGGCGTCGCGCCACTGGAGGTACAACTCCTGGAAAGAGCGCAGGAGCGCGCGGAGCAGTGGATCGCGGTCCGCGCTCGCCGCACCGGCCAGGGCCAGCGAGGTGGCGTCCGGGCGGGGCAGCTCGTGCTCGCGGAGCGTGGTGTTCAGGCCGATTCCGACGACGACGGCGCCGTCGGCGACGCCCTCGGCCAGGATGCCGGCGGTCTTGCGGTCGCCCTGGACGAGCAGGTCGTTGGGCCACTTCAGGTAGGCGTCGAGGCGCGCCACCCGGCGGACCGACTCGGCGAGGGCGACGCCGGCCAGGAGGGGCAGCCAGCCGAGGCGGGACGGCGGGACGGCGGGGCGCAGGAGGATGCTCAGCGCGAGGCCGGCCCGTGGGGGCGACTCCCACTGCCGGCCCAGGCGGCCGCGGCCGGCGGTCTGCTGCTCGGCCACGATCACCAGGCCCTCCGGGGCGCCTTTCAGCGCCAGGGCGGCCACGTCGGCGTTGGTCGAGCCGGTCGACGCCACCACGCGCAGGTCGGTCCAGAAACCGCCCGGGACGACCAGCGCGCGGCGTAGTGCGAGGGGCCGCAGCGGCGGGCGCTCCAGGTCGGTGTAAATGTTCACAGCCCGACCCTAGTTCGGCTGCGATTACGATGCCCAGGGTGACCATCAAGCACGCGGACATCCACACCACGGCCGGAAAGCTCGCCGATCTGGAGCGCCGCACCGAGGAGGCCGTGCACGCCGGCTCGGCGCGGGCGGTCGAGAAGCAGCACTCCCGGGGCAAGAAGACGGCCCGTGAGCGGATCGACCTGCTGCTCGACGAGGGGTCGTTCGTGGAGCTCGACGAGCTGGCGCGGCACCGGTCGACCAACTTCGGCCTGGAGGAGACCCGGCCGTACGGCGATGGTGTGGTCACCGGCTACGGCACCGTCGACGGCCGGCAGGTGTGCGTGTTCGCGCAGGACTTCACGGTCTTCGGCGGCAGTCTCGGCGAGGTGTTCGGCGAGAAGATCGTCAAGGTCATGGACCTCGCCATGAAGATCGGCTGCCCGGTCGTCGGGATCAACGACTCCGGCGGCGCGCGGATCCAGGAGGGCGTCGTCTCGCTGGGCCTCTACGGCGAGATCTTCTTCCGCAACGTGCGCGCGTCCGGCGTGATCCCGCAGATCTCGCTGATCATGGGGCCGTGCGCGGGCGGCGCGGTGTACTCGCCGGCGGTCACCGACTTCACCGTGATGGTCGACCAGACCTCGCACATGTTCATCACCGGCCCCGACGTGATCAAGACGGTGACCGGCGAGGACGTCGAGTTCGAGGAGCTGGGCGGGGCCCGGACGCACAACACGAAGTCGGGCAACGCGCACTACCTCGCCTCCGACGAGGACGACGCGATCGAGTACGTGAAGGCGCTGCTGTCGTACCTGCCGTCGAACAACCTCGACGACGCACCCCTGGCCGAGAAGCAGGAGCCCGAGCTGCCGGCCGACAAGCTCGACTCGATCATCCCCGACTCGGCGAACCAGCCGTACGACATGCACGGCGTCATCGAGGCGGTCGTCGAGGACTTCCTCGAGGTCCAGCCCCTGTTCGCGCAGAACATCATCGTCGGCTTCGGCCGCGTGGAGGGCCACCCGGTCGGGGTCGTCGCCAACCAGCCGATGCACTTCGCTGGCTGCCTGGACATCGACGCGTCGGAGAAGGCGGCGCGGTTCGTGCGCACCTGCGACGCGTTCAACATCCCGATCCTGACGTTCGTCGACGTGCCGGGCTTCCTCCCCGGTGCCAGCCAGGAGTGGGACGGGATCATCCGGCGGGGCGCCAAGCTCATCTACGCATATGCCGAGGCCACGGTACCGAAGGTCACCGTCATCACCCGGAAGGCGTACGGCGGTGCGTACGACGTCATGGGCTCCAAGCACCTCGGCGCCGACCTCAACTTCGCCTGGCCGACGGCGCAGATCGCGGTCATGGGCGCGCAGGGTGCGGTCAACATCCTCTACCGGCAGGAGCTGCGCGGCGCGGCCGACCCGGCGGCGCTGCGGGCCGAGCTGATCCAGCAGTACGAGGACACGCTGGCCAACCCGTACGTCGCGGCCGAGCGCGGCTACGTCGACGGGGTCATCGCGCCGTCGACGACGCGCGTGGAGATCGTGCGGGCGCTACGGCTGCTGCGCACCAAGCGGGAGACGCTGCCGCCGAAGAAGCACGGCAACATTCCCCTTTAAGCTGGCTTGGGGCGGAACGAGACCTTGATGATGCCGTACATCGTGGTCACCGGCTCGCTGTCCCACAGCGAGTCGGGAACCTCCCAGTAGAGGGCGTGCCCGAGGTTGGGCCGGACGCGGCAGCCCAGGTTGGACACGTGCATCCGGCCGCCCTGTGAGCTGTCGTACCGCCACTGCCAGTCGGCGCACTGCCCCTGGTAGTTGGTGACGGGCTCGATCCCGACCCGCTGGTAGTTCGCATACATGCCGCTGCGGAGGCGGGCCCGTTCCTGCTGCTCCCAGTCGGCCACCGCGTCGGCGGGCGGGGTGAACGTCGTGTCGACGCCCATGCGCATCCGCGGATCGGTGTTGCTCTGGAAGTACACCATCGATTTGGAGGTCTCATGGGGCCTCTTGATCCAGCCGTCCGGCACGGCCACCCGCCAGCCCCAGGTGGGATCGGTCTCATAGTGGTACCCCGGGGGCAGTTGCATGACGTCGTCGCCGAACGAGCCCTGGACCTGCGGCGACAGGGAGACCGACGGCGAGGGTGACGGCGCGGCACTGGTCGACCGGGCCGCCTGGCCGGTGACCGGAGCATCCGCAGGCGGCGCGCCGCCCTGGTCGGACAGGACGATCGCCGCCACGACGGCGATCACCAACACGCCGGCCGCGACCGCAATCCACTTCCAGCGCTGCCCGGCCGGGACGGTGCTGTCGTCGTCGTCCGGCCGGTCGAGCTCGACCGGTGCGGGCGCTCCCACGACCGCGCTCCCCCGGGCGCGGCCGGGAAACTCGACGCGGGCTTCGGGGCGAATGTCGAACGGCCCCGGCGAGTGCTCCGACAGCCCACCCGGCGGGGCGCTGACCTGCGCGACAGACTCGGCGCTGCGCGAGGCGCGGATCCCCGACGAGCCGGAGTGCCCCTCCCGGGAACGCCGCGGCCGCGGCAGGGCCGGCAGCGACCAGGAGAAGCCGCGCCCCTCGCCCGCGGCGGCCCGCCGCAGCAGCCGCTCCGTCTCCGCGACGCCCGCGCGGGCCCTCGGGTCCTTGCGCAGCAGGGCGTTGAGCACCGGCTTCATCACGCCGGCCCGGGCGGGCGGGTCCGGCTCCTCGGTCGCGAGCGCGGTCAGCGTCGCGTACGTCGTCGAGCGCGCGTAGGGCGAGCGCCCCTCGACCGCCGCGTAGAGCGTGGCGCCGAGCGACCACATGTCCGACTCCGGCCCCGAGGTGCCCTCGCGGGCGCGCTCGGGCGAGATGTACTGCGGGGAGCCGAGAATCAGCCCCGGCCGTGTCACGGCACCGTCGCCGCCCTCGAACACGGCCAGCCCGAAGTCGGTGAGCACGACCCGGCCGGTGTCGGCCAGCAGCACGTTGCCCGGCTTGACGTCGCGGTGCAGCACCCCGGCGGCGTGGGCCGCGCGCAGCGCGCTGAGCACCGCGAGGCCGATCTGCGCGACCCGCTCCGGGGGCAGCGGGCCCTCGTCGGTGATCACCTGGTGCAGGGACCGCGAGGGCACGTACTCCATCACGATCCAGGGCGCCTGCTCGGACTGGATCACGTCGTAGATCCGCACGACGTTGGGGTCGTTGAGCCGCGCCGCCGCCCGCGCCTCCCGCAGCGTGCGCAGGCGCAGCTCGTCGCGCTCCTCGGTGGTCAGCCCCTCGGGCGGGATGACCTCCTTGATCGCCACGTCACGGCGCAGCATCTCGTCGCGGGCCAGCCACACCCGGCCCATGCCGCCCGCACCGAGCGACTCGATCAGTCGGTATCGCTCGGCGATCAAGGCTTTGGGCTGGGTCATCACCTAGCAAGTTACCCAACGGTGGCACCTCTGAGACAGCCCGGTTCCACCCTCGATCACTCTTCCCGGTACGACCTGGATCGCAACACCATGATCAATAGGATGACCAGACCGATTCCGACCAGGCCGGCGCCGATCAGGGCCACCGGCAGGACCCGGAAAGTGTCCAGGACCTTCTGCTGGGTGGGCACCTCGCCGGTCGCGGCGAACGTGACGGTGACGACGACCGTGTACAGCTCGACGTCGCCGCCGATGTCGACGGTCGCCGGGACGGTGAGCGGCGCGTTGCCGGGCGCCGGGTCGAGCGAGGCGCTCACCGACGCCGCGGCGTCCTTGGCCACGGGTGTCTCCGGTCTGGCGATCGTGCACTTCGTCGGGGCCAGGAAGCCCAGCGGCTCGGGCAGCGCCGCCTCGCTGTTGTCGTCGCCGCCCAGCACCGCGCGGCCGGTCGAGCCGTCCTCGCAGCTGATGTCGATCACCACTGCCCCGGCGCGGCCGTCGACGTTGCCGGCGAAGCGGAGCATCACCTGCAGCCGCTGGGCGGACTCGAACAGGTAGGTCGCCGTGCATTTGGCGGCCGACTCGCCGGGCGTCAGCGGTACGACATCGGCACCCACGTTGGAAATCTCCTTGGACCTGCCCGGATCGCAGGCGAAGGAGCTGAGCTTCCAGCGGCCGTCCACAGTGGAGACGGGCGGGATCGGGGTCACCAGGTAGTCGCCGAACGGCAGTGCCTGCGGCACGTCGCCCTGCGCGATGGCGGCCACGCCGAGGCCGGTCGTCGTCGCCACGCCGGACCAGCCCGGCACGCCCTCGTCGGCCGGCGTGACTGTGAACGAGGCGGCGCCGGTGCCGCCGACGGTCACCCCGCGCAGCTCGAGGCCGCCGACCTTGCGGCTGACGCGCAGCGTGCAGTCGGTCGGGGCGCCCGCGGCGACCATCACCGTCACCGTCATGCCCTCCGGCTTGAGCTCGGTCTGGCCGCAGGCGGCGCCGGTCAGGCTCCACGACGACGCGTCACCGGCCGGGGCGGTGACCGTCACCGGGTAGGCCCCGGGCGGCAGCGCGCTGAGGTCGGCGCCGGTCGCCGCATCCGCGGAGCCGTCGCCCGCCGGGCTCGCGGTGAGCGCCCGCGGGCCGCCGTCGCCGCCGACCGACAGGCCGAACTGGCCGCCGGCGTGGTCGCTGAACACCCGCAGGGTCAGGCCGGGCGGCGAGGCGGGCGGCGCGTAGGTGAACGTGCAGGTCACCGTCTCCCCGGCGCTGAGCGTGACGGTGGCGGTGCCCGTGGGCAGGTCGGTCGTCGTCTGGCTGCGCCCGCCGCCGCTCGCCGTGCAGGCGGCGTCGTTCAGCGTCCAGCCGGCCGGGGTGCGCGACACGACCGTGTTCGGCGCGCCGCCCGCGCTGCGCACGAACGTGGCGTCGGTGACGGCGTCGACGGAGACCCGCTTGTCGGCGTTGTAGCTGGGGCTCGCGTCGAACGCGAAGCGCTGCGGGTAGCCCGGCGGCTGCGTCGCGCGGGCCCGGACCACGAGGGTGGCGGTCGGCTGGGCGCCCTTGACGTAGTACCCGTAGCAGAAGACGTGCCGGGTGCCGGCGGGGAAGCCGAGCCACTGCACGTTGCCGCCGCTGTGCCCGTCGACCGCGCAGCGCAGCGCCCCGAACCCGTAGCCGGGCAGCGACCCGGCGAGCAGCGGGTCGCCCGGCGTGCCGCCCTGCACCCAGAGCTGCCGGCGCGCGGCCGCCTTCGCCTGCTCGTCGCTGAGCTGGAGGGTCACCGCCCCGTCGATGGTCTTGTCGGTCTTCTGGCCCATGCCGTCGAGCAGCGGCAGCCCGGCCGCGGTGGCGCCGGAGCCCGCGGCCGCGCCGGTGACCGTGGAGTAGGCACCCTTCTTCTCGTGCCCGCCGCCGAGCGAGAACTGCCAGCCGTTCAGGGGCACGCACCCCCCGCCGTTGACGGCCTCGACGGCGGGGTCGACGGCCTCTCCGTCGCGGTAGGCGTTGTCGCGGCCGGGCAGCGCCGCCGCCTCCAGGTGGTCGTCGCGCACCCGGTTGCCCATGACGGAGGCGTAGTTGTCGCAGGCCCGCGCGACGAACGTGACGAGATAGTGCAGCGACGCGGAGATCGACACGGGCGACTCGCCTTCACGCGCATACGACGGCGTTTTCGGCAGCAGTACCGCGAGCAGCACAACCGCCGACGCCGCCGAGATGGCGCGAATCCGGACGTTTGCCGACGTCTTCCGCAAGCGTCCCCCAATTCGCCATCGACTCCCGTTCCATCCGAGTATGCGCTGCTGAGGTGTGCGTATGCTCGCAGGACGACAACGTTTCGTGAACTTGTCCGGGAGGATCACGTGTCGGAGGAACCGCTGTTCAAGGTCGTTCGCGGCACGCCGACGGCCGAGGAGGTCGCGGCGATCGTGGGGGCCCTGTTCAGCCTGACGCCGGCCGCTCCCCCGGCTCGTCCGGCCCGCTCCCGGTGGCGCGAGAGCGCGCTTCCGGGCGCTCGCCCTCGCTGGCGCTAGTCGCCGCGCCCGGACCGGTCCTCCGCCGCGGGATCGCGATCGGCGGCAGCGTGGGCCAGCGGCGGGCCTCGCGCTCGGCCAGCAGGCGCTCGGCGTCGGGCAGCGACGGCAGCTCGGCGACCAACTGCTGGCCGCACGAGCGGCACATCAGCGCGCCGGTCGGGACACGGTCGTAGCAGAACGGGCACGGCCGCGTGTCCAGCGACCGGCCACGCTCGACGCCGATCCAGGTCATGAACTTGATGATCACGAACAGCGCGAGCGCGAGCAGCACGAACTGGAGCAGGTCGTTGAGGAACACGCCGTACTTCAGCGGCGTGTTGTGGACGTTGACCTGAAGCTTCTGGAAGTCGGGCTCGCCGACCACGGCGGCGACGAGCTGCAGGAACAGGTTGGTCACGAACGACTGGATGAGCGTGGCGAAGGCCGACCCGATGATGAAACCGAGCGCCAGGTCCAGGACCGTGCCGCCGATCGCGATGGCCTTGAACTCCGCCCAGAGCTTCCGCATGGCCGCGATGCTACGACTAGGTTTCTACCCGTGAAGACACTCATTCTCGCCTCGGCAAGCCCGGCGCGCCGGCGTCTGCTCACCTCCGCCGGGCTGTCGCCGCAGGTCATCGTCAGCGGCGTCGACGAGTCGGCCGTCGAGGCGGGTGACGCGGCCACGCTCGCGGGCACGCTCGCCGGGCTGAAGGCCCGGGCCGTGGTGGCGACGCTGCCCTCCTCGGTCGAGGGCGCGCTGGTGCTCGGGTGCGACTCGGTGCTCGCGTTCGACGGCGAGATCCTCGGCAAGCCGGTCGACGCCGCCGACGCCACCCGCCGCTGGCAGAAGATGCGCGGGCGGTCCGGGGTGCTGTACACCGGGCACTGCCTGGTCGACACCGGCACCGGCAAGGAGGCGACGGCCACGGTCGGCACCACCGTCCACTTCGCCGAGGCGACGGACGAGGAGATCGCCGCCTACGTGGCGTCGGGCGAGCCGCTGGAGGTGGCCGGCGCGTTCACCATCGACGGGCTCGGCGGGCTGTTCGTCGAGCGCATCGAGGGCGATCACGGCAACGTCGTCGGCCTGTCCCTGCCCACGCTGCGGAACCTGCTCGCCTCGCTCGGCATCCCGGTCACCTCGCTCTGGTAGGGATGATCTCATGACGAAACAGACACTTCCGCTGACGGCGGAGCTCCAGGACTACGTGGTGGCCAACGGCAGCGAGCCGGACGAGCTGGTGCGGGACCTGATCGATGAGACGGAGCGCGTCCTGCCGCTGGACGCCGGCATGCAGGTGGCCCCGGAGCAGGCGGCCTTCCTCACCCTGCTGACCCGGATCGCTGGTGTACGGCAGGCGGTCGAGATCGGCACCTTCACCGGGCTGTCGTCGATCGCCATCGCGCGCGGCCTGGCCGACGGCGGCCGGCTGGTCTGCTTCGACGTCTCCGACGAGTACACGAGCATCGCCCGGCGCTACTGGCAGCGGGCCGGCCTGGCCGACCGGATCGAGCTGCGCCTGGGCCCGGCGGCCGAGACGCTGGCGACCCTGCCCGCGCAGCCACACCTCGACCTGGCCTTCGTCGACGCCGACAAGACCGGCTACCTCGGTTATTGGGAGGCGTTGGTACCGCGGATGCGCCCCGGCGGCCTGATCCTCGTCGACAACGTGCTGCGGCACGGGCACATCATCGACGCGTCGCCGGCCGACCCGGGCACCCGGGCGATGCAGGAGTTCAACCGTCGCGTGCTGGACGACGAGCGGGTGGAGTCGGTGCTGCTGCCGATCGCGGACGGTCTGACGATCGCGCGCCGGCTGTAGCCGGCCGGGTCACCACGTCCAGCCGGACGATGGCGACGGCGGCGACCGCGATGAACACCGGCACCAGCAGGAACGCGCTGTGCGGGCCGACCGCGTCGGCCAGCGCGCCGAGGGCGAAAGGGGCTACGGCGAACGAGATGCCGACGGCGAACGAGGCCCGGGCGGCGGCCAGGTCGGGCTGGCCGTCGGAGTGGGCGAGCGCGAGGCCGATGCCGAGCGGGTAGTGCAGCCCGACGCCCAGCCCGCAGGCGAACAGGCCGCCCATCGCCAGCCAGGGCACGGTCGCGCTCCAGAAGATCGCGAAGCCGGCCAGGCTGACCCCGAGCGCGGCCAGCAGCATGCGGGTCGGCCGGAAGACGAGCAGCAGCCGGCCGCCGATCAGGCGGCCGGCCACCATGCCGGCGATGAGCGTCGAGACCGCCGCGGTGGCCACGCCCGGCGAGACGTGGGCGTGTTCGCGCAGCACGTCGCTGCCCCAGAGGGTGAGGCAGACCTCGATCGAGCCGGTGGCGAAGAGGCTGGCGAAGGCGAGCCAGTAGGTGCGCGGGAGCGGCCGGTCCGGCCCGTGAGCGTCGGCCCGGGCCGCGATCGGCTCCGGAATCCGGATCTTCCCGAGGAAGGCCAGCAGGATCACCGGGCCGACCATGAGCACCAGGCCGGTCCGCCAGCCCAGGCCGGCGCTGAACGTGAGCCCGACGATCAGGGGCGCGATGAGGCCGACGCCGGCCGCGGCCGCGTTCGCCTCGCTGATCGCGGCCGGGGCGGAGGGGCCGTGGTGCTCGGTGAGCGCTGAGTTGATCCCGTTGACGGCGAGCGAGCCGCCGAACGAGCCGAGCGTGGCGAAGGTGAGCGTCAGCGCGAGGTGGTGGGCGGTGAACATGCCGACCGCGGCCACGCTGACCAGGGCGAGGCCGGTCCAGACCAGCCGGTGCCGGCCGAGGCGGCGGGTCAGGGCGGGAATGATCGCCCCGCCGACGATGCCGCCGACGGCGAACCCGGTGCCGTGCAGGCCGGCGAGGGTGCTGGAGATGTGCAGCTCGTCGCGCAGCAGCGGGGCCACCGGGCCGAAGCCGTAGAGGAAGTAGCACCACAGGGCCAGCTGGAGATAGATGACCCAGGTGATGCGGTCACGGACGAGACGAGGCACTGACTGACGGTGTCATGGCCCCTTCCGCGGTGGAAGGGGCCATGAGGGTGACGGTCGTTACCGGTACAGCCAAGCTGATTTTGGTCGGGGCCTATCGGCTCTGGACCCGACTAGCGGATGCCCTTGGCGAAGGCTCGGGACGCCCAGACCACCGTGATGACGGTCAGGCCGCCGATGACCACTGCGGCCTGCCACACCGAGTTGGCGCCCGGGTCGCCGGCGAAGAGGGCGCGCACCCCGTCGACGGCCCACGAGAACGGGTTCCAGTCGGCGACCGTCTTGAGCCACTTCGGCGCGAACGTCAGCGGCAGCAGGATGCCGGCAGTCAGCAGCAGCGGCTGGGAGATCGTGTTGAGCAGCGGGGCCAGCGCGTCCTCGCTGCGCAGCTTGAGCGAGATCGCGTAGGAGAACGCCGACAGCATGAGCGAGATGACCGCCATCAGCACGAACGCGGCGATCACGTCGAGCACCGCCACCTTCAGCCCGAACGCCACCGCGATGAGCACGATGAGCAGGGCCTGGAACAGCAGCGAGACGACGTCGCGCAGGGACCGGCCGACCAGCAGCGCGAGCCGGCTGACCGGGGTGACCCGGCTGCGCTCGATGACGCCGGCCCGCAGCTCGGCGATGAGGCCGAAGCCGGTGAACAGCGAGCCGAACATCGCGAGCAGCACCAGCAGGCCGGGGACGAAGAGCTTGTAGGCCTCGGCGTTGGTCTGCACGCCCAGCGCCGGCTTCAGCAGCGGCGCGAACAGCAGCAGGTAGAACAGCGGCTGGACGATCCCGACGATCAGCCACACCGGGTTGCGGAGCATGAGCTGCATCTGGCGCTGGAAGACCAGCCAGGTGTCGCGGAAGAACTTCACGTCAGGACTCCCTCAGGGAACGGCCGGTCTTGATCAGGAACACGTCGTCGAGGCTGGGGCGGTGCAGCTCCATCGAGCCCAGGGTGACCCCGGCGTGGTCCAGCAGGCGCAGGATGTGCGGGATCGCCACGGCGCCCTCGTCGACGTACAGCCGCAGCTCCCCGTGCTTCTGCTCGACGCTGCGCACGTAGTCCTGGTTCTGCAGCAGGTCGGCGGCGAAGCTCGCGGACCCGTTGACCCCGACGGTCACGACGTCGCCGGCGACCTCGCGCTTCAGCGCGTCGACGGTGCCCTCGGTGACGATCTCGCCGTGATCCATGATCGCGATGCGGTCGCAGAGCGCGTCGGCCTCGTCGAGATAGTGCGTGGTGATGAAGACGGTCATGCCCTCCTCGCGGAGGCGGCGGACCTCGTCCCACATGTGGGCCCGGCTCTGCGGGTCGAGCCCGGTGGTCGGCTCGTCGAGGAAGACGATCTTCGGCTCGTGGATGATGCCGAGCGCGATGTCGACCCGGCGGCGCTGGCCGCCCGAGTAGGTCTTGGTGCGGCGGTCGGCGTACTCGACCAGCTGGAACGCCTGGAGCGCCTTGTCCGCGCGGCGCTGCGCCTCCGCCTTGCCGATGCCGTAGAAGCGGGCCTGGAGCACCAGCTCCTCGCGGGCGGTGCTCTCGTCCCAGGTGCTGCCGCCCTGGGCGACGTAGCCGATCCGGCGGCGCACCTCGCCGGGGTCCTTCAGCAGGTCGACGCCCGCGATGGTGGCCTCGCCACCGTCGGGCGTGATGAGCGTCGCCAGCATGCGCAGTGTGGTGGTCTTGCCGGCGCCGTTGGGCCCGAGGAATCCGAAGATCTCTCCCTCCTTGACGGAGAGGTCCACCCCGCGAACTGCCTCGACCACCTTGGTCTCGCGCCCGGCTCGGGAGCGGAACGACTTCCGCAGGCCCTTCGTTTCGATCATGACGGTCCCCTGTCCTCGTCTCAGCACAGAGACCGTAACGCGATATAGTTCGCGCGGTCAAGCTTGAATATGTCGCGTCTTACTCGTCTTCGTCGACGGGCTCGCCGAACTGCTCGCGGATCTGCTTGCGCCACTCGTCGGCGCTGGAGTCGGGCCGCTCGTTGAAGTGGTCGCCCTCGCCGGCCTCGATGCGGCCGGCGACGTCGTGGCACCAGCGGGCCTCGGCCTCGCAGCGCAGCGTGGTCAGCTCGAACTGCCAGGAGACGTGCACCGGCTTGCTGGCGGCCCAGTCGTCACCGGACTCGCGATAGGTCGCGATCCAGCCCTCGAGGAGCCGGGCCCGGGCCCGCAGCGCGCCGGCCGCCTCCGCGCGCGGCAGGGAGGGCAGGAACGCGAACGCGGCCAGGAAGGGGTCGACCGGCTCCTGGTACTCCCACCAGTACTTGCGGAGCAGGGCCTGGTACTCGGCCTCACCCTCCTTGGTCATCCGGTACCGCGTGCGGGCCGGCCGGTTGTCCACCCGCCCGGTGTCGACCTCCTCCAGGAGGCCTTCCTCGGTCATCTTGCGCAGCGCGTGATAGATCGACCCGGGCTGGACGTTGGCCCAGCTCTCCACGTTCCAGCTGGTCAACTCCTTGCGGATGTCGTAGCCGTGGACAGGCTGGAGGTACGAGACCAGCCCCATGATCATCAGACGCGTAGTGGACACGACACAAGCGTAATAGGAAAACTTGACTAACGGCTCCGAGTGATTTTCTTGGCAACGGTGAGTGTTAGACCGTTGGCTTAGACTGCGCCGGAGGGTCCACCCAAGGGAGCGTTCAGCGTGCGCAAGGTTCTCATCGCCAACCGTGGCGAGATCGCCGTCCGCGTCATCCGGGCCTGCCGCGACGCTGGACTGGCGAGCGTGGCCGTCTACGCGGACTCGGATCGTGACGCGCTGCACGTGCGCCTGGCCGACGAGGCCTATGCCCTCGGCGGCGACACCGCCGCCGACTCCTACCTGCGCATCGACAAGCTCATCGACGTCTGCCGGCAGGCCGGGGCGGACGCGGTCCACCCGGGGTATGGCTTCCTCTCGGAGAACGCGGACTTCGCGCAGGCGGTCATCGACGCCGGCATCACCTGGATCGGGCCGACCCCGCAGGCGATCCGCGACCTCGGCGACAAGGTCACCGCGCGGCACATCGCGCAGCGCGCCGGCGCGCCGCTGGTGCCGGGCACGCCCGAGCCGGTGGGCGACGCCGCGGAGATCGTGGCCTTCGCCGAGCAGCACGGGCTGCCGGTGGCCATCAAGGCCGCGTTCGGCGGCGGCGGCCGCGGCCTCAAGGTCGCCCGCACGATCGAGGAGATCCCGGCCCTGTTCGAGTCGGCCACGCGCGAGGCCGTCGCGGCCTTCGGCCGCGGGGAGTGCTTCGTCGAGCGCTATCTCGACCAGCCCCGCCACGTCGAGGCCCAGGTGCTCGCCGACCAGCACGGCAACGTCGTGGTGATGGGCACCCGCGACTGCTCGCTCCAGCGCCGCCACCAGAAGCTGGTCGAGGAGGCGCCCGCCCCGTTCCTCACCGACGCCCAGCGCGCCCAGATCCACGAGTCGGCCAAGGCGATCTGCAAGGAGGCCGGCTACCACGGGGCCGGCACGGTGGAGTATCTCGTCGGCAACGACGGCACGATCTCCTTCCTCGAGGTCAACACGCGGCTCCAGGTCGAGCACCCGGTCACCGAGGAGACCGCCGGCGTCGACCTGGTCCGCGAGCAGTTCCGCATCGCCGACGGCGAGAAGCTGCGCTTCGACGCCGACCCCACCCCGCGCGGCCACGCCATCGAGTTCCGCATCAACGGTGAGGACCCGGGCCGCAACTTCCTGCCCGCGCCGGGCGCGGTGACCACCCTGACCCTGCCGACCGGGCCGGGCGTCCGGGTCGACACGGGCATCGAGTCGGGCAGCGTCATCGGCGGCAACTTCGACTCGCTGCTGGCCAAGGTGATCATCGTCGGCGAGACCCGGGAGCAGGCGATCGAGCGGGCCCGCCGCGCCCTCGACGAGATGGTCGTCGACGGCATGGCCACCGCGCTGCCCTTCCACCGCGCCGTGCTGCGCGACCCGGCCTTCACCGACGAGCCGTTCCGCGTGCACACCCGCTGGATCGAGACCGGGTGGGTCAACGAGGTCCCGCCGTTCACCGCCACGGCGGCACCGGCCGCCGACGCCCCGGCCCGCTCGACGGTCGTGGTCGAGGTCGGCGGCAAGCGCCTGGAGGTGGTGTTCCCCGGCGGCCTGCCGGCCGGCGGCGCCGCCCCGGCCGCTGCATCCACCGCCCCGCGCCGCCGCTCGGCGGGCAAGCAGCAGTCCGGCGCGGCGAGCGGCGACGCCCTGACCAGCCCCATGCAGGGCACGATCGTGAAGATCGCGGTCGCCGAGGGCGACACGGTCGCGGAGGGCGACCTGATCGTCGTCCTCGAGGCGATGAAGATGGAGCAGCCGCTCAATGCCCACAAGGCCGGCGTGGTGACCGGCCTGCAGGCCAAGGTCGGCGAGGTCGTCTCCGCGGGCGCCGTGATCGCCGAGCTGAAGTAGCTCAGGCGGCGGCGTGGGCGCCGGTGCGCTGGTGCAGTGCGACGGCGATGACGGCCGTGCCGTAGGCGCACAGCTCCACCCACGTGTTGGTCACGTCGCGGTGGTCGAAGCGCATGCCGACGATCGCGTTGGCGCCGCGGTGCTCGGCCGCGGCGACCATCTGACCGACCGCGCGTGAGCGCGTCTGCACCAGGAACTGCGACATGTCCTGCCCCGGCCCGCCCTCGGTGGACCGGATCCCGGCCGCGAACGGGTTGCGCGACGTGGCCACCACGCCCAGCACCTCGCCGAGGACGGTGGTGATCTCGTACCCCGGCAACCCTTCAGTGGTCACAACCAGCACAGCCAAACTGTATGCACATATGTACAGCTACGCGGCGTTCCACCGGTAACCACCCGATTCCTAACTCTGTTGCGGCACAGTCGACTCAGCCCTTGCCGACCTCGGCATCCGGGGTCGGCGTCGTGCCGGCGGCCAGGCGCACCAGGTCCTCGTCGCTCAGGGTGGTGGCGCGGCCCATGAGCTGGAACACCAGCGAGCGGCCGTCGCCCAGCGGGACCTCCAGCGTCGTCGAGTCCTCCTGGTGATGCAGCCAGCCGCCGCGGGCACCGACCTTCACCGCGGTGCCCGCAGGTTCGGCCGTCGTGCTCAGCATGACCGCGAGCTTGTCGGTGAAAGCCTGGTCGGGCCGCACGTCCGGCGGGCAGAAGGTCACCGAGGTCGGCGTGACGTTGTCCACGCTCCAGCCGGCCGGCATCAGCGCGAACGTGAACGGGACCGGGCCGTTCGAGGGCTGGGCCTGCAGCGCTTCGGCGTAGGCGCGGAGGCGGTCCGGATCCGCCGCGGCGGGTTCGGTGCGCAGCTCGATCCAGGTGGCCGGGTCCTCCTGCCAGACCAGCGAGCGTTGGACGCCGGTCTGGTCCGACCACTCGACCACCGTCGCCGGGCGGCCGCGGACCGTGGTCGGCGTCGACGGGCCGAGCGCCTCGGGGCGGGCCGGGTAGGCGGTCGCGCTGAACGCCATCACGCCGCCGGCGTCCGCGTCCTGGACGGTCTGGCGGAGGTACGGGCGGGCGGCCGCGCGCCAGACGGACGGCACGCCGTAGCCGGCCTTCGGCGGGGCGGTGAGCGGGAACGTCACCTTCCCCGGCGCGTCGGCGGGGACCAGCCCGGCCACCGGAGGCGAAACCGCCGGTGGCGCGGTGCTCGGTGGCGCGGCCACCGTCAGCGCGGGCGCCGGGGACAGCAGCGGTACCGCCACCGCCGCGCCGGCCAGGACGGCCGTCACCGCGGCCGCCGCCGACGCGACCACCGCGCGGCGCCGGCGGCGCCCGGACTCGGCCACCACCGTGGTCAGCATGGCGGCGCCGGCCGGCGCGTCCTCGGCGTGGTCCCGCAGCGCCGACCGCAGGCGCTCCTCGACCTCGTGCATCATGGCTGCCCTCCCGGCAGGCGGACCGGCGTGAGCGCCGTCCGGAGTCGTCGCAACGCATGGAACGCGTGGACCCGCACCGTCGCCGGGGAGCAGCCCAGCAGCCGGGCGATCTCCGCGTCGGGGAGATCCTCGTAGTACCGCAGCACCACCACCGCCCGCTGCGACCTCGGCAGCCGGCGCAGCAGCGACCACATCTCGTCGCTCACCGCGACCCGGTCGGCGAAGTCGTCGGGGATCGGCCGTTCGGGCAGCTCGGCGGCGGGCCGCTCGAAGAACGAGCGGCGCCGCCGCCAGGACAGGAACTGGCGCAGGACCGCCTGCCGCACGTACGGCTCGGGGCCCACGTCGGCGGTGATCGCCGACCACCGCCGGTGCGCGCGCACCAGCGCCTCCTGGGTGAGGTCCTCGGCGAGGTGCCGGTCACCCGTCAGCAGGTAGGCGAAGCGCAGCAGGGCCGGCGTTCGCGCCAGCACGAACTCCGCGAAGTCGACGTGCACACTCCCTAGACGGACCCGGGGCCGCCGGGCGTTTATGCGTCTTTCGGAGTCGGGTCGTCGTACTGCCCGGAGCGGCCGGCGTAGGGGCGGCCGTCGACGATCGGCCACGGGTTGGGCACGCAACCGTGCATGCCGAGCGTCTGCTGCTGCATGACGGGCGCCGGGCGGCCGGGCCCCGGGCACAGCTCGTGGCCGCGGCCGAGTCGATGGCCGGTCTCGTGGTTGACGACGTACTGCCGGTAGGACGCGAGATCGCCGCCGTAGTCGGGCACGCCGCGGACCCAGCGGGCGACGTTGATGACCACGCTGTTGCCGTTGCGGCAGGAGGTGTACCGGTCGTAGGAGCTGTCGCAGAGCTGGTCCCGCGTCGCGGGCGTGGCGAGGAACAGCGTGAAGTCGTACCGCTCGCCGGCGCCGGCCCGGCGCAGCCGCCACTGCCCGGTCGCGGTCCACCCGCGCGGGTCGGCGTACACGGCGGCCGCCTCGGCCGCGAAGTCGTCCACTGAAATTCCGGAAATATCGGTCTCTACGCCGACGCGGTAGGTCAGCAGCCGCCCGGCCGCGCCGGCGACCGGCCCGGGAGTGGCGGCGAAGGCGAACCGGCCGCCCCCGGCGGCGGGGTAGGTGGGAACGGCGGACGGGGACAGCGAGGGAGCAGGGCTCGGAGCCCGGGAGGTTGCCGCGGCAACTGGGGACGCAGGGGACGCAGGGGACGCAGGGGACGCAGGGGACGCAGGCAAGGAGGAGTAGGACGGCGGCGTGGAGCACGCGGCCAGCACCAGCACCGCGGCTGCCACGCCGCCCATCCGAAGTACGCTCACATCCCCCAGGACGACCCGAGCCGCCCCGGGTATTTAGTCCAGCGGCGGCCGGCACTGCGCGGCCAGGAACGCCAGGGCCTCCTCCACCGGGAGCGCCCGCACCTCCTCCGAGCCCCGGCAGCGCAGCGAGACGGTGCCGTCGGCGAGCTCCTGCGCACCGATCACGGCCACGAACGGGACCTTTCGTGAGGCTCGGATGCGGGCGCCGAGGCTCCCGCCGTACAACTCCTGAATCCGCAGATCGAGGGAGCGGCACCGGGCCGCGAACGCCTGCGCCGACGCCTCGCCGACCGGGAGGACCGCCAGCTGCACGGGCGCGAACCAGGCCGGGAACGCGCCGTCGTGCACCTCGATGAGGTGGGCGAACAGCCGCTCCATGCTGCCCGCGGCGCTGCGGTGCACCATGGCCGGGCGGCGCCGCTCGCCGTGCTCGTCCACATAGGACAGGTCGAAGCGGGCCGGCTGGAAGTAGTCGACCTGGACGGTCGCCAGGGTGCCCTCGCGGCCGGCGTGGTCGACCAGCTGCACGTCGATCTTCGGGCCGTAGAAGGCGGCCTCGCCGGGCGCCTCCACGTACGGCAGGCCGACCGCGGCGAGCGCCTCGCGCAGCACCTCGGTCGCCTTCGACCACATCGCCGGGTCGTCGACGAACTTGTCCGATTCGCCGCGCAGCGAGAGGCGGAAGTACGCGGGCTCGAAGCCCAGGGCCGCGTGCGCCACCTTCATCAGTGCGAGCGCGGCGACGACCTCCGAGAACACCTGGTCCTCGGCGCAGAACACGTGCCCGTCGTTGAGCGAGATCGCCCGCACCCGGGACAGCCCGCCCAGCACGCCGGAGCGCTCGGCGCGGTACATGCCGCCGATCTCGCCGATGCGCAGCGGGAGCTCGCGGTAGGAGCGGCCGCGGGCGTTGAACACCGCCGCGTGGTGCGGGCAGAGGCTCGGCCGCAGCACGAACTGGTCGTGCTCGCCGAGCGCCATCGGCGGGAACATGTCGTCGGCGAAGTGCGGCAGGTGGCCGGAGCGGTGGTACATCTCCACCTTGGCCATCGGCGGTGAGTACACGTGCTGGTAGCCGGCGCGTCTCTCCAGCGCGTACACGTAGTCCTCGACCGCGTGCCGGGCGGCGGCGCCGTCGGGCAGCCACAGCGGCAGCCCGGCGCCGACGAGCGGGTCGGAGTGGAAGAGCTCGAGCTCGCGGCCGAGCTTGCGGTGGTCCTGCATGACTGACTCCTTCTGGATGGGAGGAGCCGCGACCGCGGGCACAGAAAAAGCTCCGGGAGCGCGGCCCCGGAGCTTGCGAGAACAAACGTCGCGTCAGCGCCGCCGGGGAAGGCCCGGCGTCGTCGTGGACAGTGCGCTGCGACTCATGCCACGAGAATAGCGCGCCGCCGAACGAGGGCGGAGGGTATAAACGGTCGGTGCCCGAAGGTCACACCATCCACCGCCTCGCCGAGCGCCACCGGAAGCTGTTCGGCGGGCGCCCGGTCGCGGTCAGCAGCCCGCAGGGCCGGTTCGCGGCCGGCGCGCAGCGGCTCGACGGGCGGGTGCTCGAGGCCACCGAGGCGCACGGCAAGCACCTGCTGCACCACTACTCGGGCGGCGACACGCTGCACATCCACCTCGGGCTCTACGGCAAGTTCACCGACGGCGACGCTCCGGCGCCGGCCGAGGTCGGCGAGATCCGGCTGCGGATGGTCAACGCCGACCACTGGCTCGACCTGCGCGGCCCGACGGCCTGCGAGCTCCTCGACCCGGGCGAGGTCGAGGCGCTGCACGCCCGGCTCGGGCCGGATCCGCTGGCTGCGGACGACGACGGGGACGTGGCGTTCGCGCGCATCCGCGGGTCGGGGCGCGCGCTCATGGGGCTGCTGATGGACCAGTCCATCGTGGCCGGCGCGGGCCTCATCTACGTGACCGAGGCGCTCTTCCGGGCCGGGCTGCCGCCCACGACGACCGGGAAGCGGCTGCGGTACGGGCAGTGGCAGGAGATCTGGGCCGACCTGCGCACGCTGATGCGCAGCGGCGTGGCCGACGGGCGGATCGACACGGTCCACAGTGCACACACGCCGGAGGCGATGGGCCGCGCGCCGCGGGTCGACCGCCACGGCGGCGAGGTGTACGTGTACCGCCGCACCGGGCAGCCGTGCCTGGTCTGCGGCACGCCGGTGCGCACGGCGGTGCTCACCGCGCGCAACGCGTACTGGTGCCCGGTCTGCCAGCGGGAGCCGTGAGATGGTCGCCTCCATCGAGCTGCACCTCGACGAGCGGTCGACCCGGCGGATCCGGGTGCTCTGGGACCTGCTGGAGGAGCTGGGCGTGCAGACGCTGCGCACGCCGCACGACGGCAAGCACCGCCCGCACGTCTCCCTGGTCGCGGCGCGCGCCCTGGACCCCTCCGCGGTGACCGCGGCGCTGGCCGGCGTGGACGTCGCCGCGCCGCTGCGCCTGAACTTCCAGTTCGCCGGGGTGTTCGTCGGGCGGGTCGTGTTCCTCGGGCTGGCCCCGACGCCCGAGCTCATGCGCCACCAGGCGCTGGTGTGGCAGCGGTTGACCGACGCCGGCATCGCGAGCCTGCCGCTCTACAACCCGGGCGAGTGGGTGCCGCACTGCACCGTGTCGATGCGGGTGCCCCGGCCGATCCTGACCGAGGCGCTGCGCCGCTGCCTGGAGGTGCTGCCGATCGAGGCCACGGTGACCCGGGCGGCCGTCGCCGACTACGCCCGGGACATCTACCAGGAGCTGTGACTACTCCTCGTCGTGCTGCATGAGCTGGCGGGCGGCCTCGGCGATCGAGCCGGAGATCGACGGGTAGATCGTGATCGTGTGGGCGAGCTGGTCGACGCTCAGGTGGTTCTCCACCGCCATCGCGATCGGCATGATCAGCTCGCTCGCCCGCGGCGCGACCACGACGCCGCCGACGACCAGGCCCGACGCCGGGCGGCAGAAGATCTTCACGAAGCCGTCGTCGAGGCCGGCCATCTTGGCCCGCGCGTTGCCGGCCAGCGGGAGCATGACCGAGCGGGCCGGCACCTTGCCGCTGTCGATGTCGGACTGGGTGATGCCGACGCTCGCCAGCTCGGGGTCGGTGAACACGTTGGCGGCGACCGTGCGCAGCTTCAGCGGGGCGACCGCCTCGCCGAGCGCGTGCCACATGGCGATGCGGCCCTGCATGGCGGCGACGCTGGCCAGCGGGAGCAGGCCGGTGCAGTCGCCGGCGGCGTAGATGCCGGGGACGTTGGTGCGGGAGACCCGGTCGACGGTCACGTAGCCGCCGGGGGCGACCTCGACGCCGTACTCGGCCAGGCCCAGGGAGTGTGTCTGCGGTACCGAACCGACGGCCATCAGCACGTGGGAGCCCGCGACGCTGCGGCCGTCGGCCAGCTCGACCACGACGCCGTCGGGCGTGCGCCGCGCGGCCGCGGCCCGCGAGTTGTTGAGGATCGTCATGCCGCGGGTGCGGAAGACGCGCTCGATCGCCATGGCGGCGTCGGGGTCCTCGTGCGGCATGACCCGGTCGCGGCTGGAGACCAGGGTGACCTCGATGCCCATGGCGAGATAGGCCGAGGCGAACTCGGCGCCGGTGACACCCGAACCGACCACGATGAGGTGCTCGGGGAGCTTCGGCAGGTCGTACACCTGGCGCCAGGTGAGGATCCGCTCCCCGTCGGGGACGGCGGTCGGCAGGACCCGCGGGGTGGCGCCGGTGGCGATCAGGACGGTCGAGGCGTTGATGACATACGGAGCGTCACCGCCGACCGGGGTCACCTCGACCGCATGGGTGTGACCGAGCGTGTCCTCACCGAGGCGCGCCGTGCCCGTGACGAAGTCCACACCGGCCTTGACCAGTTTGGCGTGGATGTCGCCGGATTGGGCGGAGGCGAGCCGTTTGACCCGCTGATGCACCGCGGCCGCGTCGACCCGCACGTCCGGGCCCTCCGGGCCGATCACGCCGAACTGCTCGGTGTCGAGGTGCGCGGTGACGACATCCGAGCTCGCGATGAACGTCTTGGACGGCACGCAGTCGTGCAGCACGCACGCCCCACCTGCGCCTTCGGCCTCGATCACGGTGACCTCCGCGTCGAGCTGCGCGGCGACCAGTGCCGCCTCGTAGCCCGCCGGGCCCCCTCCGATGATCACGATCCGGCCCACGACTGCCCCACCCCTCGTCGACGATTCGGTCCTATTCTCCCACCCGCCCGCCGCGCACCAGCCGAACGGTGCACCTCGCGCCGACGAGTGGATCCGAATCCGACACGCTCTGCAGTATTCTCTCGCGTACCCGGTCGGGTTTATCGTCATCGCCGTGCGTCATTACGCCGCGTATGGCTCGAACTTAGACCCGGCCCGCATGCGGGCCTACTGTCCGTATTCGCCGATGATCGGCACCGGCTGGCTCGAGGGCTGGCGCCTCACGTTCGCCGGGGAGGACATCCTCGGCTGGGAGGGCTCGGTCACCACGATCGTCGAGTCGCCGGGCGACCGGGTCTTCGTCGCGCTCTACGACGTGCACCCCAACGACGAGAAGCAGCTCGACGAGGTCGAGGGCGCGCTCGCCGGCACCTACCAGAAGCTGCACCTGCGGGTCGCCACCCTCGACGGGGATGCGACCGCGTGGGTCTACGTCTTCAACGGCTACGAGGGCGGCCTGCCCACGGCGTGGTACCTGGCCGAGATCGCCAACGCGGCGGCGAAGGCCGGCGCGCCCGAGGACTACCTCCAGGAGCTCAGGTCGCGGCCGACGAAGACGGCGATGCCGTGACGGCCCGCTCCCACATGTCGGCGGCGAACGCCACCGTCATCCCGACGCCCTCGTAGAGCTGGTACGCCCCGGTCGGGTTGGTCAGGTCCACGCCCAGCCCGGCCGACGCGCGCCCCTTCGCCGCGTACGCCGCGAAGGCCGTGCGCAGCAGCGCCCCGCCGACGCCGTGCTTGCGGTGGCTGCGGAGGACCGCGAGGTTCTTGATCCAGCCCTCGTTGTGCTCGACGGCCTGGTCGGCGGACTGCAGGACACCGACGATCTCGTCCCCGTCGGTGTAGACGAACCACTCGTCGAAGCTGACCGAGGGCAGGCGGTCGATCGTCTCCCGCCACGTGTCGTACGGCGTCGGCTGGTAGTCGGGCGTGTCCGCGAACGCGCTCTCCAGCACCTCGTGGAAGCGTTCGAGCTCTTCGCTGTCGACCGGGCGGATGGGGTGGCCCTCGGGGGCGCGTTCCTCGCCGGTGAGGGCTCGGTTCATCCGAGCGTGCCGTTTGACGAACTTGAAGCCTTTTTCTGCCAGTACCGCCAGATACGCGGTTTCCGACGCGATGGCACCCGCCCGGAGGACGACCTCGGGATGCCCGTTCTCGCGGGCCCGCTCGGCGATCCGGGCGATGGCCAGGTCGAGCAGCGGGACGTAGGCCACGGCCCCCCGCCCGGGCACCGCGTACACCTCGACGTTGTCGCGGACGCCGCGCTGGGGGTTGTCGACGTACGCCCAGGCGAGCGGCTCGCCGTCGGCGTCGAACGCGAGCCAGGAGTCGACCGCCGGGTCGTGGTTGGGCGCGGTGAGCGTCTCGACGACCTCGGCCTCGGACCAGTCGGGCTCGCCGAGGGAGGCGATGTCGCTCGCGCGGGTGACGGTGAGGATCGCCGGCACGTCACGCAGGGTGCATCCACGGATCTTCACTGGGGGACCGCCTCCTTCACCGCGACGACGGCGGCGTCGAGCAGGTTGACGAGCTCGGCCCGTTCGGCCGGAGCCAATGCTTTGAACGCCTCGCCGGCGATCCGGTCGGTGAGCGCCTCGGCCCAGCTGCGGCGGCGGACCAGCGGCTCGAACGCCGGGTACGGCGGCTGCCAGCCGAACGCGGTGGCGCCGGCCTCCCCGTCGGGCCCCGAGATGATCGCCTCCAGGGGGCTGAGGCCGCTGGCCCGGATGGCCAGCAGGTGCGCGGCCCCGCGATGCTCGCGCAGCAGGTGGGCCAGCACGGCCGCCCGCGCGCCCGGGGAGTCGTCGGGCAGCGGCATGGCCCGCCAGGCCGCGAAGAGCGGCATCCCGGCCGCCTCGGCGCTGACCACGACCCGCTCGGCGAGCTCGACGAGGCGGGTGAGGGCGTAGAAACTCTCGAGGTGCTCGCGCCCCCAGCGGCAGCACTCGTCGAGGTTGTCGGCGGCGATCTGCTCGGGCGGCGCGACCTTCCGCGCCGCGTCCCACCCGTCCTGCACGGCCTCGGGCGCGATGAACCCGAGCGCCGCCGCGACGGTGTCGGCCCGCACGTCCCCGAGAGCCCCGCCCCGCCCGGCCACGTAGAAGGCCCAGCCGGTCAGCCCGATCTGGCGAGCCCTGCGCATGGTCTTGGGGTCGTCGCTGAAGGCGCCGCCCAGGACCAGCACAGCCTGCTTCGCCGCCGCGGCCGCCTGCTCGGGAGTCACGCGGGACATTCTGCCTCCCGCGCCGAACCCCGGTGAAGCCACACGTCCGTGTCCCGCCAACCGCCCGCCCCCGCGCCTGTTGTCTGGCCCGCGATCGCTTGCACCACTTACCGCCCGGCTGTCGCGGCCCCACCCGGCTTCCAAGATCGGCGTTCAGGGCGCCCAGCCGCCGATCTTGGGCCACCTTGATCGCAACCAGGAGCGCCGCCGACGCCGTGGGCGAGTTGCGCCATGATCAAGGGAAACAATTGGCTGTCATGGCAGCCAGATTCTTCCCATGATCATGGAGCCGGCCGGCCCCGTCGGTCCAGGGCCGGCCCGGGGCGCTCTCTTCATGCTCAAGACGCGCTCTCCATGCCCAAGATCGGTGTTTGGGGCGAACCAACCTAGGCGCGGGCGGCATGGGTGGTGCGAGGCTGTCGCTTGGGCCGGCCCAATCGGCGATCTCTTGCTGCGCCGCATGATCGATGGAAGCCTCTGGTCGCCATCACAGCCGGAACTCGCCGTCGATCATGGAGCGCACGGACCCGAGTCCCAAAGCATCAGCCCAGGTCGGACAGTGCGGCCTGGGCCAGCTTGACCCGCTTCTCGGCCTGGGCGATGGCCTTCGAAGCGGCCGCCAGTGCCCGTTCGGCCTCCTGCTTCGCGGTCTCCGCGTCGGAGAGCTGCTGCAGCGCCGTCATCAGCTCCTTGCGGGCCTGCTTCAGCGCGCGGGCGTGGTCCTCCTCGGCGCGGCGGCGCTCCTCCTCGTTGCGGCGGGACTCGGCTCGGCGGGCCCGCTCGTCCTCCGACGGGGTCGAGCGGACGGCGGTCACCTTGCCCGGCTCGGCGGGCGGCTCAGGAGCCGAATCCGGTGCCACAGCCGGCGCGGCCGAACCGCCGCCCTGCACCAACCGTAGCTGCGGGCGCGGGGTCTCGCCGAAGCCCGTGTACTCCAGGGCCTTCGTCAGGGTGCCCGCGCGGACCGCCACGGCCACCTCATCGTCGGCCAGGGCCGCGGCCAGCGTGTTCTCGACCTCCGTCGACGGGAGGGTGGTGCGGTCCGCTCCGGCCAGCCTGGTTGCCTCGCGGGTCAGGGTGGTCAGCAGCGTGCGCCGGCGGGTCGACAGCTCGCGCAGGTCGGCGCCGCGGAGCTCGCGTTGGGCGGTGCGGAGGTCCTCGGCCAGGGCCAGCAGCTCCTCGATCAGCTCGGGGCGCTCGTGGGACAGGCGGTTGACCAGCCAGGCGGCCAGCGTCGGCTTGCGCAGCTTGCCGATCGCGGCGGCCAGGGCCGTGTCCTTGGCCTTACGCGCGCGCGCCACCTCCTCCGTGCGCAGCGCGACGAAGTCCTCCGGCGGCGCGGCGTAGAGCCGGGCCGCGATCCCCGCGAGCGCATCGTCCACGATGCCGAGCGTAAGGTCACCGCATGCGTGCCGACGTCTATTTCTCGCTGGATGTTGAGGCCGACGGGCCGATTCCCGGACCGTATTCGATGGTCAGCGTCGGGCTCGCGGTCGCCGGGAGATTCGACGGCACCTTCCGGGGCGCCGATCCCGCCGAGCACACCTTCTACCGGGAGCTGCGGCCGATCAGCGACGACTTCGTGCCCGAGGCGCTCGCCGTGTCCGGGCTCGACCGCAACACGCTGCTGCGCGACGGGTCCGACCCGGCCACGGCCATGGCCGAGCTGAGCGCGTGGGTCACCCGCACCGCCGGGGACGACCGGCCCGTCATCGTCGCCTATCCGGCGGTGTTCGACTGGATGTTCCTGTACTGGTACCTGCTGCGGTTCACCGGCGCCAGCGTGTTCGGGCACTCGGGGTGCCTCGACATGAAGACGACGTACGCCGTGAAGGCCGGCGTGCCGCTCAGCGCCGCGGTCAAGGGGCGCATGCCGAAGCACCTGCTGTCGCAGCGGCGGCACACGCACCACGCGCTCGACGACGCGATCGAGCAGGCCGAGCTGTTCGCGAACCTGATGAACTGGGCGCCGTAGACAGCCCTGGATCGGGTCCAGAGCCGGTAGGCCCCGACCAAACCAGCTAGATCGGGTCCAGAGCCGGTAGGCCCCGACCAAACCAGCTAGATCGGGTCCAGAGCCG
>NZ_JBEXCY010000027.1:76044-92075 GCF_040605515.1 Dactylosporangium sp. NPDC005572
CGGTAGGCCCCGACCAAACCAGCTAGATCGTCGTGCCCGGGTCCAGGCGGGTGTAGTGGGTGCCGGACAGGCGGTTCATGTGGCCGGTCACCATCTGCTGGCCGGCCTCGACGAGCAGGCTGTCGTGGAGGGCGAAGGCGCGCTCCGGCTTCACCGCGCGCGTGAAGTCGATCGCCTCGGCCAGCTTGAGCCAGGGGGCGGAGACCGGCACGAACAGGGTCGCGACCTCCTCGTCGGGGACGTGGAACGAGTCGCCCGGGTGGTAGATCGGCCCGTTGGGGCTCTCGATCAGGAATGCCACGTTGACGATCCGCGGGATGTCGGGGTGGATGACCGCGTGCATCCCGCCGTAGGCACGCACGGTCATGCCCGCGGCGACAAACGTGTCGCCCGGGGCCACCGCGAACTTCTCCGCGTCCAACTCGGTGAGCTGCGCGTCGACGTCCGGGTGGGTGTACACGGTCAGGGAGGGCTGCCTGGCCGCGGCCGCGCGCAGGCGGTCGACGTCGATGTGGTCGAAGTGCTCGTGCGTGACGAGGACCGCGTCGACACCGTCCAGCGCCTCGGGTTCGCTGAACACGCCGGGATCGATCACCATGACCCCGCCGGCGTGTTCCAGGCGCAGGCAGGCGTGGGTGTACTTGGTGATGCGCATCCGGTGACCTCCTCGTGGCAGAACCGTGACACAAGTGCCGGGAACCGATGCCGCACCCGGCTGCGTCCCAGGGTGCAGTTCGATCGCCCGATCGACCTTACCCAGGAGGCGTCATGTCAGTCAGGCGCACCACACTGTTCGTGACGGGGGCACTCGCCTCCGTGCTGATGGCGCTGAGCGGGTGCGGTAGTAGTGCCAAGGACTCCAGCAGCAGCGGCAGTGACGGCGTGGCGCCCGCGGTGGCGCCGGTGCAGGAAGGGGGCGGCGCCGGACCGGCCCAGGACAACCTGGCCCAGGGCAACCAGCCCGGCAAGGTCCCGGACAACCTCGACGTCGACGACCGCGCGATCATCTACTCGGGCACGATGACGGTCCGGGTCGACGACGTGGACGCGGCCGCCCAGCGGGCGATCGCGTACGTCACCGGCGCCGGCGGCTTCGTCGGCGGCGACAACCGCCGGCACGACGACCGGCGGTCGCAGGGCACGCTGACGCTGCGCGTGCCGGCGGCCAAGTTCAGCGCGACCCTCGACCAGCTCAAGGGGCTCGGCGACGAGGAGGACCGGCAGATCTCCGCACAGGACGTCACCGACCAGCTGGTCGACGTCGAGTCGCGGCTGCAGACGGCCCAGGCGAGCGTGGACCGCATCCGCGCGCTGCTGGCCAGGGCGCAGACGATCAGCGAGATCACCGCGCTGGAGTCGGAGCTGTCCCGGCGCGAGTCCGACCTCGAGTCGCTCCAGGCCCGCAAGCGGAAGCTCGACGGGCTGACCGCGCTGTCGACCATCACGCTGGTACTGCTGGGGCCGGAGGCGGCCGTCGACAAGGAGGAGCTCGGCATCGGTGTCGGGCTGCGCAACGGCTGGTCGGCGTTCCTGACCTCGGCGCGGGTGGCGCTGACCGTGCTCGGGTGGCTGCTGCCGTGGCTGCTGGTGCTGGGTGCGCCGATCTACCTGCTCGTCTGGCTGCTGCGGCGGTTCCGGCCGAAGCGCCCGGCGCTCGCGATGGCCGGCGGCCCGATGCCGCCGCGGCCGATGCCGCCGATGCCGCCGGGTGCCGTTCCGCCGCGGCCGTTCGGCCCCGCCCCGATCTCCGCGCCGCCCGGACCGGTTCCACCGCCCCCGGGACCGGGCGGCGCGGTTGCCACCCAGCGGATCGCAAGCCAGCCGGACGCCATGGTTTCAAGTGGCCAGGACGGGGCAGGTGCGGCCCCGGCACCGGAGGCTAGGCCTGGATCTGCGGAAACTGGTCCGTCGCCGGAGCCGCCGGCTGACGCGGCACCGACGAATCCGGCGGACCCGACAGGTCCTGCAGGAGACCGCTGACCGCGGAACCGAATCCCGGTTGCTGCTGATAGCCGGAGTGTCCGTCAACCTTGGGGAACACCGTGTCGCCGGGCGTGATGCCGAAGCCCGGCGGGTCGACCAGCCGCACGTCGCGTGCGGCCGGCGACTCCATCGGTCCGCCGATGGGGTCGGTGTCCCGCCACAGGTTGACCCAACGGGGGGTGTGCTGGCCCGGTACCGCGGCGTCGTCCGCGGGCCGGGCCAGCACCGCACCGACCTGGGTGAGCACGGCGTCGTTGACGTAAGCGGGGAAGAAGCGCGCGTAGAGGCGCCGCAGCGGCGAGCCGTAGGTCAGCAGGGCCGCGTGCGACTGCGCTTCCGGGGGCATCTGCAGTACCGTGGCGGCCGCCAGCACCGACCCCTGACTGTGCCCCGACAGGATCACGCCGCCCTGCTCGGCGGCGAGCCAGGACGCGCGGCCGGCCAGCTCCGGCACGACCCGCTCGGCGTAGCACGGCGGCGCCAGCGGGTGCGCCGCCCGCGGCCAGAACGTGCCGAGGTCCCACAGCACCCCGACGATCCGGCGGAACCGCTGGTACCGGTAGGCGAGCACGCCGATGAGGATGAGCCCGAGCACGGCCAGGCCGATGAGGTACGTCCCGAGGTTCACGGCGAACGACAGCATCTCGGCCGGGACCGAGTTCGGCGGGGCGAGCCGCACCGGCCGGACCGCGAACAGCGCGAAGCAGGTCGCGGCGACGGCGGCGACGGCGGTCGGGACGAACACCCACAGCAGCATCCGGCCGACGTGGTCGGTGACGAGCGCGTCGGCGATCGCGGTGTCGATCCGCTTCGCGCGGGCCGCGTCCTGCCGGCGCCCGCCGCGGAAGTCGGCGTCGGTGACGACCCGCGCATACCGGCGCAGCCGCCGGTTCAGCGGCACCCCGGCGACCAGCGCCACGACGAGCATGATGACGAGCATCAGCACGAAGCCGGCGGCGGCCCACTCGTACGTCGGCGGCGGCTGGAGCGGCTGCCAGGGCACGTAGTCGGCCGAGGACGGCAGCCGGCGCCGGTCGAGGAAGTCGGCGACCCGGTAGGACAGGCCGGCCGAGAACGCGACCGCCACCCCGAGCCCGATGCTGGCGACGATCGGCCCGGCCAGCCCCTGCAGGAACGTTCCCTTGGGACGGCTGCCGAGGACCACCGCTCCCAGGATCGTCAAAAGCACCAGTTGTACCGCGAACAGCGCGGTCACCGTCCCGCCGAACACCGGCAGCCGCCCGGTCGCCGCCCACGGGTCCCGCTCCAGCGACGCGTAGGCGAGCGTGAGGACGGTGAGCGCCACGGCACCGTGGCTCGCCGCGCGGGTGAAGCCGAGCGCCCACCGGGCCGGCCGGTCGCGGTCCACGACGGGCCGCACGGTCACGGCGACGGCGCAGGCGACGAGGAGCAGCAGGCAGATACCGGCGAAGGTGTAGCCGAGCCAGTGCCGGTCGCGCGGCACCAGGATGCCCAGCAGCACCGCGTCGAGCGTGGCGTAGGCGAACGCGATGTGCAGTGAGCGGAGCCGCCCGACGAGCGGCTTGCCGTTCCAGAAGCACGGGTGGGCCAGCCCGTCCCCATCGCCGTCGGCGGCGGCCGGGAACGCCTCGTACCGCGACCAGGTCCGCCGGCCGAGGAACCACAGGAACGCGATCGCGAGGATCGGGACCAGCGCGGTGATTGCGAGGCGGCGGCCGGTGCTGGCGCCGGTGAGCGGGCTGAGGTACCAGCGGCCGTCGAGGCAGCCGGCGGTGTTCGCGCACTGCCAGCCGACCAGGTCCATCGAGACCTCGACGAACGACAGCACGAACGACGCGGTCATCGTGAGCGCGAAGATGCGGGTCAGCGCGCGGATCGCGGCGCGCGGGCCGGGATGGACGTCGGGCCGCAGCCAGAGCGTGACGTTGGCCAGCATGAACGGCAGCAGGAGCAGCCAGAGCGCGCGGGCGGCGGCGCCGGCGGTGAGGTTGCCCCAGCGGTACGCCTCGAGGACGGCGCCGCCGGGGCCGCGGGTCGCGCCGTACTCAGGGCGCGGGCGGAAGAAGCCGGCGTCGGTGTCGCCGGCCACCCGGTGCAGGAGAGGCCGGTCGAGGACGTCCTCCGCGCGGGAGCCGGTGACACCGTGCACGCGCAACTCGGTGACCATACATGCGGGGTTACCAGATGATGGTCGATTTGTCAGTCTGGAACGGTCAGAAGGCTCCGGCGCTCAGGGCGGCCAGCGCGGTGTGCACCATGACGCGCACCCCGTAGCCGATCGACCGCTCGTCGACGTCGAAGGCTGACTGGTGGATGTCGAACTTGGTGTCCGAGCCGGGCACGCCGACGCCGAGGCGGATCATCGAGCCGGGCACGTTGTCGACGTAGAACGCGAAGTCCTCGCCGCCCATGCTGATCTCGGCCTCGACGACCCGCTCCGGGCCGAGGGCCGCGGCGGCCGCGCCGGCGATGATCGCGGTGGCGAGCCGGTCGTTGACCACCGGCGGGACGCCCCGGGTGTAGGTGACCTCGACGTCGGCGCCGGTCGGCGCGATGACGTCGTGGACCAGCTTGGTGACCAGGTCGGGCACCTCGCGCCAGGCCTCGCGGCTCAGCACCCGGATGGTGCCCCGGGCGAAGCCCTCGATCGGGATCGCGTTGGCCGCCTCGCCGGCGCGCACCGCGCCCCAGACCATCGAGACCCCGGCCCGGGCGTCGAGCTTGCGGTCGAGCAGCGACGGGACGTCGACCAGGATGCGGCCCAGCGCGTGGACCAGGTCGGCGGTCAGGTGGGGGCGGGCGGTGTGCCCGCCGCGGCCGGTGAGCCGGACCTCGATCTTGTCGGCGGCCGCCGTGAACGGGCCGGAGCGGACCCCGACCAGGCCGACCGGCAGCTGCGGCGCGCAGTGCAGGGCGTAGATCGCGGCCACGTCCTTGAGCCCGCCGGCGGCGATGACCTCGGGCGCGCCCGACGGCATCGTCTCCTCGGCCGGCTGGAACAGCAGGCGGACCCGGCCCGGCAGCTCGTCGCGCTCGGCCAGCTGGGCCAGCGCGAGGCCGACGCCCAGCAGGATCGTCGTGTGGACGTCGTGGCCGCAGGCGTGGCAGACGTTGTCGACCGTCGAGCGGTAGGGCACGTCCTTGGTGTCGGGCAGGGGCAGCGCGTCGAGGTCGGCCCGCAGCGCGATCACCCGGTCGCCGTAGCCGATGTCGCACATCACGCCGTTGCCCTTGGGCAGCATGCGCGGGGACAGCCCGGCGCGGGTGAGCTCGCGGGCGACGAGCGCCGCCGTCTCGAACTCCTGGCCGGACAGCTCCGGGTGCGCGTGAATGTGACGTCGCACCGCTACAAGCTCAGCCCCACGGGAGGCAAGCCATCGGTCGAGTTGACCGGGCAGCGGATCGGCCCCAGGTGGAGTCTCGGGCCAGGACGACGTCAACTTGCTGACCGACCGCGCCGCAGATGCGGCAGGATCGGGCAGCGTCAGCGCTCTCGTCACGGTGAGTTCTCTATTTCGGTCTAATGGAGCGGCGCGCCCCATGCGTGCCATGGACAGACTAACCGGGTCAAGGTGACGGAGCGCAACATCATTCTGGTGATGTTCGGATAGCTCAGCGTCACTCAAACCCGACCGGAGGTGCATACTTGCAGGTTGGCTCGCCAACAAGTAACCCCCACCTCCTTCAACGGGCGACTCGCGTCACGGTCACGTGCTGTCGCGGTACGTTTTCGCAGCGGCGCCACCGTCACTGTCGGTCAGATGCGACGCACAGTAACGGCGAACGCCGCAGACTGGCACGAAGCCGGGGCTCGGTGCCGGACCGGACGTCCGTCAATCGGCGAACACTCGCCAAACTCCAGGAAATCTGCTTCACGGGTGTTCCGCAGAGGTTTCCGTCACCTGCGTAGACGCGGTGGCGTACCGTTTCGGTTCCCCGAACGAACCGTTTCAATCCTGGAATGGTCCGGAGCGCGACAAGATCAGCACGCAGGGTCGCGCCCGGGTCACGGTACGGTGAAGGACACGACCCCACCTTTCTTCGACGGGCGGGAGCACGCAAGATAGTGGGCGAGAAGTCAACCCTCCCCTCCCATGACGGTTAACTGCCTGTGACTCAGCTTCCGACGTGGCATGGCGAGCCCCTGCCACCCACCGGTGCTCTGGCCTCCGCCGGAGCCGGGCGTGATCCTGCGCGCGGCCCCGACACCCCCAACGACGTCCCCGCCCGTGAACCGCGCGAACCGGGTTCGACGGCGCCGCCCGTTCCCGGGCAGCGCGCCGCTCCCGGTGTCGTGATCGGCGGGCGCTACGCGCTGCGCACGGCCATCGGTCACGGCGGCATGGGCACCGTCTGGCGCGCGAGCGACACGCTCCTGCGCCGCGACGTCGCCGTCAAGGAGGTGATCCTCCCGCCCAACCTGGCCCCGAGCGACCGTGACTCCATGTATCAGCGGACGTTACGGGAGGCCCGCGCGGCGGCCGCGCTCTCACACCCGGCGGTGGTCCAGGTCTACGACGTGGTCACCGAGGCCGGGCGGCCGTGGATCGTGATGGAGCTGCTCCAGGCCCGCAGCCTCGCCGAGATGATCGTCGAGGACGGCCCGCTCGCCGCCCGGGCGGTCGCGAAGATCGGCATCGCGCTGCTCGGCGCGCTCGAGGTGGCCCACGCGGCCGGCGTGCTGCACCGTGACGTCAAGCCGGCCAACGTGCTGATCTGCGGCGACGGCCGGTGCGTGCTCACCGACTTCGGCGTGGCCCGGATGCCCACCGACAGCGAGCTGACGACGCCCGGGATGGTGCTCGGCTCGCCCCACTTCATCTCGCCCGAGCGGGCGATCGGCGCCAAGTTCGGCCCGCCCAGCGACCTGTTCTCACTGGGCGTGACGCTGTATACGGCGGTCGAGGGGCGGCCGCCGTTCGACAAGCGCGACCCGTTCGAGACGATGCGGGCCGTGGTCGAGGAGCCGCCGGCGCAGGCGATGCGCGCCGGGCCGCTCGCGGGCGTGCTCTACGGGCTGCTGGAGAAGGACCCGTCCCGCCGCTGGAACGTCGAGACGGCCCGCGCCGTGCTGCGCGACCTCATGGCCGGCCCGCTGGCCAGCAACGCGCCGGCCCACATGACCGACCCCTACGCGGTGGTCCGCCCGACGCATCAGCCGACGGTCGCGACCCCGCAACAGCCGACCGGGCAGATCGGCGGCCGGGCGATGATGGCCCCGGGCGAGACGGTCAGCGGCGCGCTGCGCCGGATGCACAACGCCCCGGCCCAGGGCGCCCCCGGGCGCCCCGACGTCGAGCTGGAGCGCACCGACGCCAGCCGCTACTCGGCCGGCGCGCTGGGGCCCGACTGGACGCAGGCTCCGCCACCCCCGCCGCAGGGCAACACCGCGCAGCAGTTCGTCGAGCGGGCCAAGCGGGCCCCGAAGGCGGTGAAGATCGCCGCCGCGGCGGGGATCGCCGTGGTGCTGATCGCGGCCGTGGCCTTCTCCGGGCTGTTCTCCGGCGCGAACGAGACGCCGCAGAGCCAGAAGCCGATCGGCACCACGTCGAGCGGCCCGGCGAAGCCGTCCTTCGAGGTCGAGGCGTTCACCCACCCGGGTGGCATCACGGTCAACGTGCCGAAGGGCTGGAAGCAGGCCAAGCTGGGCAACGCCAGCACGCCGTATTTCGACATCACCGACCCGTCGGACGCCAACCGGCGCATCCGGGTCAACATCGAGAAGGCGTCGAGCACACCGAAGGCGTTCCTGGAGAGCGCCGAGAAGCGCCTGCAGACCACCGCGTCCAGCTGCGCCCCGCCCTACACGCGGGCCAACATGGACGAGGACAAGCTCGACGGGCACGACGCCGCGATCCTGGAGTACACCTGCGGCACCGGCGACCAGCAGCGGCACGCGCTGTGGAACGCGATCGTGGTCGGCGGCAAGGCATACCACTTCTTCGTGACCGTGCCCGAGGCGCGGTTCCAGGAGAGCAAGGCGATCTTCGACGAGATGGTCCGCAGCTTCAAGCTCAGCGGCGGACCGTCCGGGCAGTGACACCGGGCCGTGCTATGAAGGTCGCATGACCTCCACGGAGCGTGACCTGCGGGCCGAGGCCGAGGCCTGGCTGGCCGGCGACCCGGACCCGGCGACCCGCGAGGAGCTGCGGGCCGCCCTGGACCGGGGCGACGACCTGGCCGACCGGTTCGCCGGCCCGCTCCGCTTCGGCACGGCCGGCCTGCGCGGGCCGCTGCGCGCCGGGCCCAACGGCATGAACCTGGCCGTGGTGCGCGCGGCCGCCGCCGGCCTGGTCCGCTGGCTGGCCGACAACCGGGTCGAGGGGCCGCTCGTGGTCGGCTACGACGCCCGGCACGGCTCGCACGCGTTCGCGGTCGAGACGGCCCGGGTGGCGACCGGGGCCGGGCGGCCGGCGCTGCTCCTGCCCCGCCCGCTGCCGACGCCGGTGCTCGCGTTCGCCGTCCGGCAGCACGGCGCGGCGGCCGGCGTGATGGTCACCGCCAGCCACAACCCTCCGCAGGACAACGGCTACAAGGTGTATCTCGGCGACGGCTCGCAGATCGTCCCGCCGGCCGACGTCGAGATCGAGCACGCGATCCGGGCCGTCGGGCCGCTCGCCGACGTGCCGCTGGGCCCGCCGGGCGAGGTGCTGACCGACGAGATCGTCCAGGCGTATGTCGACGCCGCGATCGGCGTCGTCGACCCGGAGGTGCCGCGCGACCTCGTCGTGGCGTACAGCCCGATGCACGGCGTCGGCCGGGACGTGTTCGTCGCGACGCTCACCGCCGCCGGCTATCCGGCGCCGTTCGTGGTCGAGGCCCAGGCCGAGCCCGACGCCGACTTCCCGACCGTCGCGTTCCCCAACCCGGAGGAGCCGGGCGCGACCGACCTGCTGCTCGCCCTGGCCAAGGAGTCGGGGGCCGACATCGCGATCGCCAACGACCCGGACGCCGACCGGTGCGCGGTCGCCGTCCCGCTCGACGACGGCGGCTGGCGCCTGCTGCGCGGCGACGAGGTCGGCGCCCTGCTCGCCGACCACCTCATGCGGCGCGGGGTGCGGGGGCGCTACGCGACGACGATCGTGTCGTCGAGCCTGCTGTCGCGCATGTGCGCCTCCCGCGGGCTGCCCTACGGTGAGACGCTGACCGGCTTCAAGTGGATCGTGCGGGCCGGCCCTGATGGCGCAGACCTGGTCTACGGCTACGAGGAGGCGCTGGGGTACTGCGTGGCGCCCCCCATGGTCCGCGACAAGGACGGCATCACCGCGGCCCTGCTGGTGTGCGAGCTCGCCGCCGGGCTCAAGGCGGAGCTGCGCACCCTCGCCGACCGGCTGGACGAGCTCGCCGTGCAATACGGGGTGCACGCCACCGACCAGCTCTCGGTCCGCGTCGACGACCTGTCCGAGATCGCCGACGCGATGGCCACGATCCGCCGCCGGCCGCCGGCCGAACTGCTGGACGAGCCGGTGACCGGCATCGAGGACCGCCTGCCCGAGTCCGACGTGCTCATCGTGCGGGCCGGCACGACCCGCGTGGTGGTGCGCCCGTCGGGCACCGAGCCCAAGCTCAAGGCCTACCTGGAGGTCGTCGAGCCGGTCGTCGCCGGCGACATCCGCAAGGCCCGCGAGACGGCCGCGGCGTCGCTGGCGGCGCTGCGCACCGAGACCGCGGCCGCCCTCGGCCTGCGCTAGGGCGTCACCGGGAAGGTCAGAACCGGGGCATGCCCCCGAACTGCCGGTCACCCGCGTCGCCGAGGCCGGGAACGATGAACATCCGCTCGTTGAGCTTCTCGTCGATGGCGGCCGTCACCAGGCGCATGGGCAGCCCCGAGTTGGCCAGCCGCTCGATGCCGGCCGGCGCGGCCAGCACGCACAGCACGGTGATGTCGGTCGCGCCGCGGTCGACCAGCAGCCGCACGCAGTGCTCCAGCGAGCCGCCGGTGGCGAGCATCGGGTCGAGGACCAGCACCGGGATGCCGGCCAGGTCGCGGGGCAGCGACTCCATGTAGGCGCGCGGCTGGAACGTGTGCTCGTCGCGGGCGAGCCCCACGAACCCCATCGACGACTCCGGCAACAGCGCGAGCGCCGAGTCGGCCATGCCCAGCCCGGCCCGAAGGACCGGCACCAGCAGCGGCGGGTTGGCCAGGCGGGTGCCCTCGGCGACCGCGACCGGCGTCTTGACCGGGAAGGTCTCGGTCGCGAACGAGCGCGCCGCCTCGTACACCAGCATCGTGGTGAGTTCGTGCAATGCCGCCCGGAAGGCACCGTTGTCGGTGCGTTCGTCGCGCATCGCGGTCAGTCGCGACTTGGCCAGGGGGTGATCCACCACGAGTACGTCCACAGACCGACAGCCTAGTATTTGGGACATGACCCTCACCGCCGAGGTCGCGCGCTCACAAGGCGCGTTGCGGACCTTCCTCCACGGCTTGCCGGGCGTCGACCAGGTCGGGGCGGAGCAGCGCGCCGCGATGCTCGGCACCCGCTCGATCAAGACGACCGCCAAGGCCCAGGCCCTCGACCTGGCCATTCGCATGGTCGACCTGACCACGCTGGAAGGCTCGGACACGCCGGGCAAGGTCCGCGCGCTGTGCGCCAAGGCGGTGCGGCCCGACCCGGCCGACGCCACCTGTCCGAGCGCCGCGGCGATCTGCGTCTACCCGGCGATGATCCCGGTGGCCGCCGAGGCCCTGCGCGGCACCGGCGTGCACCTGGCGAGCGTCGCGACCGCGTTCCCGTCCGGCCAGGCGCCGCTCGACGTCAAGCTCGCCGACACGCGGGCGGCGGTCGCGGCCGGCGCCGACGAGATCGACATGGTGATCAGCCGGGGCGCGTTCCTCGCCGGGCGCTATGCCGAGGTCCACGACGAGATCGCGGCGGTGAAGGAGGCGTGCGGCGACGCGCACCTCAAGGTCATCCTGGAGACCGGCGAGCTGGCGACGCTCGACAACGTGCGCCGCGCCTCCTGGCTGGCGATGCTGGCCGGCGCCGACTTCATCAAGACCTCGACCGGCAAGGTGCAGCCCGCGGCGACGCTGCCGGTGACGCTGGTGATGCTGGAGGCCGTGCGCGACTTCCGCGAGCAGACCGGCCGGATCATCGGCGTGAAGCCCGCCGGCGGCATCCGGACCGCCAAGGACGCGATCAAGTACCTCGTGCTGGTCAACGAGACGGCCGGCCCGGACTGGCTCGACCCGGACCGCTTCCGGTTCGGCGCGTCGACGCTGCTCAACGACCTGCTCATGCAGCGCACCAAGATGGCCACCGGCCGCTACTCGGGCCCCGACTACTTCACCCTGGACTAGGACGACGATGGACTTCCAGTACGCACCGGCGCCCGAGTCGCGGTCGATCGTCGACATCCGCTCGTCGTACGGCCTCTTCATCAACGGCGAGTTCGTCGGCGGCAAGGGCGAGCCGTTCAAGTCGATCAACCCGGCCAGCGAGGAGCTTCTCGCCGACATCGCCTGCGCCGACGCCGCCGACATCGACGACGCGGTCCGCGCCGCGCGGCACGCCTTCGACACGGTCTGGGGGCCGATGCCGGGGCGGGAGCGGGCGAAGTACCTCTTCCGGATCGCGCGGATCATCCAGGAGCGGGCCCGCGAGCTCGCGGTCCTGGAGTCGCTGGACAACGGCAAGCCGATCCGCGAGTCCCGCGACGTCGACGTGCCGCTCGTCGCCGCGCACTTCTTCTACTACGCGGGCTGGGCCGACAAGCTGCCCTACGCCGGGTTCGGGCCCGACCCGAAGCCGCTCGGCGTGGCCGGCCAGGTCATCCCGTGGAACTTCCCGCTGCTCATGCTGGCCTGGAAGATCGCCCCGGCGCTCGCCGCGGGCAACACGGTCGTGCTGAAGCCGGCCGAGACGACGCCGCTCTCCGCGCTGCTGTTCGCCGAGATCTGCCAGCAGGCCGAGCTGCCCCCGGGCGTGGTCAACATCGTGACCGGCGCCGGGGAGACCGGGCGGCTGCTCGTCGAGCACGCCGGCGTCGACAAGGTGGCGTTCACCGGGTCGACCGAGGTCGGGCGGGCGATCGCGCGGTCCGTCGCCGGCACCCGGAAGAGGCTCACCCTGGAGCTGGGCGGCAAGGCGGCGAACATCGTGTTCGACGACGCGCCGATCGACCAGGCGGTCGAGGGCGTCGTCAACGGCATCTTCTTCAACCAGGGCCACGTGTGCTGCGCGGGCTCCCGGCTGCTGCTCCAGGAGTCGGTCGCCGAGGAGTTCCTGGCCTCCCTGAAGCGCCGGATGGCGCGGCTGCGCGTCGGCGACCCGCTGGACAAGAACACCGACGTCGGCGCGATCAACTCGGCCGCCCAGCTCGCCCGCGTCCGGGAGCTCTCCCAGGTCGGCGAGGAGGAGGGCGCCGAGCGCTGGTCGGCGCCGTGCGAGCTGCCGGAGCGCGGCTTCTGGTTCGCACCGACGATCTTCACCGGGGTCACCCAGGCGCACCGGATCGCCCGCGAGGAGATCTTCGGGCCGGTGCTGTCGGTGCTCACCTTCCGCACGCCCGCCGAGGCGGTCGAGAAGGCGAACAACACGCCGTACGGGCTGTCCGCCGGGGTCTGGACCGAGAAGGGCTCCCGGATCCTCGAGATCGCGGACCAGCTGCGCGCCGGCGTCGTCTGGGCCAACACGTTCAACAAGTTCGACCCCGCCTCGCCGTTCGGCGGCTACAAGGAGTCGGGCTACGGCCGCGAGGGTGGCCGGCATGGGCTGGAGGCCTACCTTGAGCACTGAGACGCCCGCGCGCCTCGCCGTCCGCAAGACCTACAAGCTCTTCATCGGCGGCGCGTTCCCGCGCAGCGAGTCCGGGAGGTCGTACCAGGTGCACTCCCCCTCCGGCGAGTTCCTGGCGAACGCGGCGCTCGCCTCCCGCAAGGACGTGCGCGACGCCGTGAAGGCGGCCCGCGCCGCGACCGGCAAGTGGTCCGGGGCCACGGCGTACAACCGCGGGCAGATCCTCTACCGGGTCGCGGAGATGCTGGAGGGCCGCCGGGACCAGTTCGTGGCTGAGGTGAAGGCCGCGGAAGGGCTGTCCCGGAAGGATGCGGCGGTACTGGTGGACGCCGCGATCGACCGCTGGGTGTGGTATGCCGGGTGGTCCGACAAGATCGCGCAGATCCACGGCGGGGCCAACCCGGTCGCCGGGCCGTACTTCAACCTCTCCTCCCCCGAGTCGACCGGCGTGGTCGGGATCGTGGCGCCCGCCGACTCGTCGCTGCTCGGTCTCGTCAGCGTCGTCGCGCCGGCGATCGTCGGTGGCAACACCGTGGTCGTGATCGCGTCCGAGGGCCGGCCGCTGCCCGCCGCCTCGCTCGCCGAGGTGCTCGCCACCTCCGACCTGCCGGGCGGGGTCGTGAACCTGCTGACCGGCAAGGTCGCCGAGATGGGGCCGTGGCTGGCGGCGCACATGGACGTCAACGCCATCGACCTCACCGGTGTGACGGATCCCACACTCGGGGGCGAGTTGGAGGTCGCCGCGGCGGAGAACCTCAAGCGAGTGATCCGCCCGAGCAGTCCCGACTGGGCCGCTGACCCGGGCGTATCCCGGATGCTCTCGCTGCTGGAGATCAAGACGGTGTGGCACCCCAAGGGGGTCTGACCGTCGCACTCCGGGCACACTAGGGTGTTTGTGCGCGAGGCCATGTACTCAGCAGGGTGCCCGCACGCCGAGCCGACTTTGGAGGTCACAGTGGCCCGCCAGTCATCCCGTTCGTCTGCTTCGTCCGCCTCGAAAAAGGACTCGAAGCAGGACGAGCCGGTCGAGGTCTCTGACGAGCTCACCGACGAAGAGGTCGACGAGGTCGAGGACGTCGACGACGACGCCGACGACGTCGAGGAGGACAAGGGCGCGGAGCGTTCCGCGCTCGCCGACGCGATGTGGAGCGACGTCAAGATCGAGCCGATCGAGCTCGCGCTGCCCAAGGGCGTCGGCTACACCCTGCGGGCCTACCGGATGTCCAACGAGCTGACGCCGACCCAGGTCGCGGAGGACGAGGACGACGACTTCGCGGTGCTGCGGCGCCGGGAGGACGAGGTCGACGAGGAAGAGGTCGTCATCCTCGAGAACCCCGAGATGTTCGAGGAAGAGCCCGAGCCGGAGCCCGAGCGCGCCAAGAAGAAGACGTCCGCCGCCGCGAAGAAGAAGGACGACAAGTCGGACGACGAGTCCGACGAGGAGACCGCCTCCGCGACGGACGATGAGGCCGATGAAAGTTCCGCCGCGGCCAAGGACGACGACAAGGATGACACGGAGTCCGACGAATCGGACGAAACCTCCGACGAACCCTCTGACGAGGACGAATCCGAGGACGAAGCCGAGGAAGAGGAAGAAGAGGAGGAGCCCGAGGAGGTTCCCGTCTTCCTCAGCCACGAGGGCAAGCTCCTGCTCTTCCGCAGCGTCGAGGGCCTCGTCGAGTTCGTGCAGTCCGACGCCGAGCACGACATGGTCCAGCTGGACACCTGGGAGAGCCTCAAGAAGCGGATCACCGTCTCGTCGGTGGTCGCCACGGACGAGAACCGCTATGAGCTGGACCTCGTGGTGGAGAACCTCCGCGGCGGACAGGACGCGTGGGACGCCGACCTGCTGCTCGCCGCGGGTGAGGCCGCCCGTGACCTTGCTTACGGCCTGCGCCTCGAGCCGGTCCGCACGGCGCTCTCGACGGGCTCTCCGCTCGACGACCTCGACGAGGGCCTCCGGGCTGCGGCATCGGGTGGCATCGGCGGCTTCTTCGCGAAGCGCCGGCTGAAGAAAATCGGGGCACAACAGGCAGCGCTGGGCTGGCGGACGATAATCGGCAAGATTTCTGCCGCCGCGGACTGGCGTGATTGATTTGTGACCGACAGGATCTAAGCCGTGGGCGTTTTGGCACGGCGCGCAAGACCCGACCCCTAATCGGACGGTCGGCGCCGGTGGACGACGATCAGCCAGGGCGGCATTCAGCCGTTTCGGCTGATCGCGTCACGCGCCGTCAACCTGTTGACTAGAGGCCGTTCAGTTTGACCTGCGGCAACACACGGCGGGGCGCCGGGACACGTCCCCGCCGAGTGACGAAAGCTCAACTGATGTCCCGAGAGGAGGACGACGCGGTGGCGCTCGTTCGGGTGTACTGCGGTCTGGCGTCGGCTGACTCCGCCGAGCCGCAGTCGGGTTCCGACATCTGGTTGACCGTCGCGGTCGTCGACGACGCCGGCCGACTCATCGACATCTGCGAGGTGAGCGACGACGCCGGCGGCTACGCCGAGCTGAGCGCATTGCTTGCGCAGCGCTCCGGCGGCCAGTCCGCCGTGGCGGTCGCGGCCGAGAGCGACGACCACGTCGTCACCCAGCTGCTCACCGCGGCGGGCCGCATGCTGGCCTTCACCGACGACGACTCGGCCGACGACTACGCCGAGCGGTTCGCCGATGACGAGTCGCCCGAGGAGATCCAGTCGAACGCCGCCGAACGGCGCGCGGTCGGCCTGGCCCGGGCGCTGCAGGCCGGCGTCCTCTCCGCGGTCGGCCAGAGCCCGCCCCGCGACATGCTCCCGCTCAAGCCGGTCCTCGCCGCGCACGCCGCGGTGGTCGCCGGGCGGCAGAGCGCCGCGGCCACGCTGCGCGAGGTCCTCCGCGAGCTCTACCCGGCCGCCCTGCGCGCCTACCCGGACCCGGCCGAGGCGATCCCGCTGGCCATCCTCGACGCGCTGCCCGAGCCGGGCATCCTGGGCGGCGGCGCCGCCGGACGCAACCGCGACGCCCAGGTCGTCAACGACCTCGCCGCGACCGGTGTCTCCGACGCCGAGACGCTCGGCGAGGCGATCACCGCGCTGCGCGTCGCGATCGCCGAGACCCCCCGCCGCACCGGCGTCAACCGGGCCCTGACCACCGCCGTCGCCGAGACCATCCGGCAGTCGGTCGCCGCGGTCCGGGCCAGCGACGCCGCCGCCGCGGCCCTCGTCGGCGTCCTCGCCGACAAGATGAACCCGGTCGGCCGCACCACCCGCCAGCGCCCGGCCACGCCGCTTGCCCATCACGCTGGACCCGCCGCCCAGTGAGAAGCCGGACCTGCACGCCCGGCTGCGCCG